>NZ_JBIQNC010000234.1:0-6968 GCF_044462705.1 Xenophilus sp. | reverse complement strand
ATCTCGACTCGAACGGCCTGTGCGCTGCCTGCGTTTCGAGTTGTTCAGACCTTCCCTAGGTGATCCAGGGCGCTGAGCTGGTTCCAGATGCCGTGCGCGAAGCTGGCGTCGCCGGTCAGGGCGACCACCCGGGGCGCCGCCGCGCGGGCGGCCCAGCCGCGGGCGAGATCCCGCTCGGCGACGATGCGCAGGAAGGCGTCGATCTGCTCCTCTCGCGCCCCCCAGACCGGATGCCCCAGGTTGACGAACAGGTCGCGCGAGGGGACGTAGATCGACGCGATCGGGTAGCCCTCGCCCAGCGAGGTGGCGCCGAGCCACAGATCGGGCTCTCCACCGAAGCCGTAGAAGACCGACTTGTCCCAGAGCGCGACGCTGCGGTTGGCGCGCACCGGCTGGCCCGTCCACGGCGAGGGCACCTCGAAAGTAGCGCTGGCGACGATGTCCCGCTGGTACCAGCGGCCAAGCAGTTCGGACGGCTGCGACTGCAGCTCTAGGATGCGGCTGACCAGCGCCTGCAGGTGCGGCACGCCCAAGGCGTCCCAGTCGGGCGCGCCCTCCTGCAGCTGGACGACGCGGCGGGCCGGGCCGGACGGCGTCGGACTCATTCGGGCACCCTCAGGTCCGGCGGCGCCGCATCCGTGTCGCGCCCGCTGACCTGGAGCTGCCAGGGCGGCAGCGGGCCGCCACGGGGCCAGGCGCCGCTGGCAGCGACGGTGGCCAGCCAGGTCGCGTCCACCGTCACGCAACCCTGCGCACGCAGGCGGTTGCTCAGCATCTGCTCGTTGAAGATCGCCAGCGCCTTCTGCTTGAAGAAGGGCAGGGTGCGCGCATCCAGCACGAAGCGCGAATGCCACTCGGTCCCCTGGTCGGTGCCGTCGCCGGTCAGCCATCCCAGGATGTTCTTGCGGTATTCGGCGGACACCGGGGCCTCAGGCAGGAAGGGCTGCGTCGGATCGTCGCTGAAGAACAGGCTGCCGTCGCCTACGCTCGCGAAGCTGCCGAGCAGCCGAACTTCGGCGGGCGGCAGGAAGACGTAGGACGTGCGCAGCCAGGACTGGCAGCCCACGCCCAGCAGCGAGACTGGCTGCCCGTAGTAGTCGATGTGCCCCACCGCCGCCGCGCGGCCCTGCACCAGCCCGAGCATGGCGCTGCCGAAGCGGTCCAGGTAGCGCACGTAGAGCTGCCTGAAGGCCGAGGTCGCCAAGTGGACGAAGTCGAAGCGGTCGAGCGCGTCGCCCAGGTGGGTGACGGCGCTGTCCCAGGCGGAGAACTCCCAGGCCGCGTTGGAGGCACCGATGACTGTCGCGCCCGAAGCGTCCGTCTCCACGTGGCCCACCGGCAGCGCGTTGTCGGCGATCAGCATCTCGTGCCGCACGTCGGGCAGCGTCGCCTTGAAGAGCGCCCGGATGTCCTGCGGCGCGCCGGCGTATTTGGCGGTGCCATGCCGCGCGAGCAGCGTGACGATGCGCATGCCTGTTGTCTTCTCGAATGCCGTCATGCAAACCCCTCAGAGTCCCGCGTTGCGCAGGGCGCATTCGCGGCGCAGCCAGGACGAAGCATCCGCCGCATCAATGCAGGCGTGGATGAACTCGATCATCCGGCGCGCGCTGCCCGTCCAGTCGACCGCCGCCTCGCCTTCGGCCAGCGCGCCGCCCGCCGGCAGACAGGTAAGCGGCAGGCCGGCCAGGTGACGCCCCAGCAGTTCTACCAGGCCGAGCTGGGTATGGTAGGTGGCCACGCGCCCCGGCAGCCGCGCATGGGAAACGATCTCGTGCCACAGCGGCGAGCTGCGCGCGAGCACGGTGCGGCCATAGGACAGGCTCTCCACCAGCGGCAGCCCGAAGCCTTCGTAGAAGGAGGGATAGACCACGCACCGGGCGCTGGCGATCAGCGCGTGCACCTGCTCGGCGGAAGCCTCGCCGCTGGGCACGGTGGTGACGTTCGCCCGCGCCGAACCGGCGCCGCCGAGCACCACGAAGGGCTGTTCCGGGAAGGCATCGGTCAGCACGGCCAGCGTCGGCCCGAGGTCTTTGTGATCATAGGTGTTGCCGAACAGCAGCACGTGGCTGGCCTCGGCCTGCCCGCGCAGGGCCGGCAGCGAATGGTCGCCGGCATCCAGGCTGTGATGGACCACGCGCTCGACACGCCCGGGCGCGACCGGGAAGCGCAGGCGCACCCGCTCCTGCGTGTAGCCCGAGTTGTAGGCGATGCCGTCCGCGTATTCGGCCAGGAAGCGCCAGGCAGGCTCCACCCGCTCGTCGGCCGGATAGAGGATGTCCCAGGCGATGGTGTCCAGCATGTTGAAGGCGACCGCCCAGGCATGCCGGTGCAGCTCGGCGATGGTCGCCAGCGACCAGGGCTGGTTCGGCACCAGCGCCGCCGCGAAGCTGCCCGAAGGTGGCCCCTGCTCGTGCAGGAAGTCCGGGTAGCGCTGGGCCAGGCGATGGAAGCGCAGGGCCGGCGCCTGGCTAGCGACGTGGATCTCCCAGGGCGGCGCGGCGGCGGCCAGCCCGTCGAGCAGGCCCAGAACGCACTGCGAGGTGCCGTTGTGCACCGGCGACAGGCCCCGGCAGTCGAGCAGCACCCGCAGGCGGCCGTCGGCCGCTTGCATGCCGGCGATGGCCGCCTCCAACGCGCGCACCGCGAGCGCCTGGTTGGCGGCCACCGCCTTGCGGTGGTCGGGGCGCAGCGCGTCCAGGCGCGCGGCGTCCTGGGGCGGCAGGGCCGGATAGGCGGCCTCGGGCCCTGGCGCGGCGACGACCGCCCGGTTCGCCACCACGTTGCGGAAGCCGCGCCGGCGCGCGGCGACCAGGGCGGCGAGGAAGGCGCCCGCCGTGCTCTCGAATGCCTGGCCGTCGTCGTCCGCGAGCGACTCGACGACGCCCGTGCGCACGAGGGTGCAGGCCGCGAGCATCTCCGCCGTGATCACGGTGCGCGGCAGCCGCGGCAGGGCGGCGCGCGCCAGGGTGAGCGCGGTGCCGGCACCCGGCAGCGCGAGGACCGCGTCGCTCCCCTCGTGCGCGAAACGCGGCTGCGCGCTGCCCAGCAGCGGATCCTGCGCCAGCGCGGCCCACAGGACCGGCACGCATTCGTTCGGCGGCAGCAGCGCGCCGAGGATCACCAGCAGCGCCCGCTCGCCGGCCGCGGCGCGGCGCAGCGCGATGCGCACGGCCGCCGCGCCCGTGCCCGCCAGCACCGGCGGGCCGGCGTCGGGCACGCCCTCCCCCAGCCCGGACAGCCCGGCCGGCAGCGCGACGCAGATGCGGGCGCCGGCGGCGCCGAATCCGGCATAGCGCGCCAGCCGCTGGAGGTGGCTGGCCACCTGCTCGGCATTCCACGGCAACGCGCTCAGGTCCACCAGGACGTCGTAGCTGCCGTACACCGGCAGCGTGGCACCTGCCTCATTCACCATGGAGCACCCCGGCCAGTTCCGCATACACCGTTGAAGCCGAGAATTCCCGCACCAGCGCCTCGGCCTGCGCGGCAAGCTGCGCATGGGGCGGCTCACGCAGGGCCTGCGTCAGCAGGGCCGCGAACTCGTACCAGTTGCGCGCGACGCGCAGGAAAGCCAGCGCCCCGGGCCCCACGCCGTCGGCCCCGGTGGGAAAGGCGACGACGGGACGCAGGTGGCACAGCGCCTCGACCGTCTTGATCTTCAGGCCGGTGCCCGCGACCGTCGGGTTGATCACCACGTCGGCCTGCGCATAGGCGGCCCGCAGCGCTTCGACGCGGCCCAGGATGTGCACGCCCTCGGGCACCACCTCGACGGCCCGCCCCACGTCGCCCGCCACGTGCAGTTGCGCATGCGGACACTCGCGGCGCACCAGCGGCCAGGCGAAGCGCAGGAAGTCGCGCAGGCCCTTGTTGTTCATCGGGTTGTCGGAGGCGACCAGCAGCACGCGGCCCTGCCCCGGCGGCGGGCCGATGTCCGCATCGACCGGGAAGTCCGCGCCGGCATTGACCACCTTGCGCTGCGGGACCAGCCGCCGCAGGTGCGCCGTCTCCTCTGGCTGGATGCCAATGACGACGTCGGCCCGCGCCAGCAGCGCCGCCTCTTCCTCCTCGCCGAGCGCCAGCACGTCGTCGATGCCGTACTGGGCCACCTTGTGCGCCTTGGTCGAGAAGACGTCGTGAGTGTCGACGATTTTGAGCAGTTCGCCGCGCAACAGCGCGAACGGCCGGGTCATGAAGATGTACTGCGCGAGCAGGATCTGCGGCGAGAAAGCCGCGTCCATCGCTAGGACGAGCTCAGCCAGCGCATCGGGACAGAAGGTCCGGCAGATGTCCCGGACGGCGGTGGACGGCAGCCCCGCCTTGTCTTCCCGCAGAAGTGCGCGGAAGTCTCGGGGCTTGCCGGGGAGCGCGGCCAACCAGGCCTCGGCCTCGGCAAAGTTCGCGTCGATTTGCCCGGTGCGATGCAGCACCAGCAGGCGCGGACAGACCCGGGCCGCATCATGCACCTGCTGCGGCGTGGGCGCCTCGCCGGGCAGCGGACACACCACGAGCACGACCTCGTGCCCCTGCGCGCGCAGCCACCCGAGCATGCGTTCGATGCGGTACGCGTTGCCCGCGCGGGGTGGATAGGGCAGCACGTGGCTGACGCACAGGATGCGGTGCCCAGAGGCCGGCGCACCCTCGGAAGCCGGCCCACGCGCGGCCGGCTCGATGGATCGCACGCGGAACCGCTCGAAGCGCACGGGCGGCGGCGCCGGCGGCGGAAGCGATGCCGTGGCAGCAACGAGCCCGGCGGCGGCCATGCCGCGCCCCTTGAGCGCGTCCATGGCCTCGCGCGGCCGCCCCTGGAGCAGCCGCCAGCCGAAGCGCAGGATCCGACCCAGCGCCCGGTGCACGCCAGGATGGCGGGAGGAAAAGGTACGCAGTGGCGCCATCGCGCGCCAACTCGTCGAGCTCAGAGTCGCATGCAGTTGGGCGCTGACGGCCTCCAGGGCCGTGCGGAAATGGTCCGCTTCGGCTTTGAGCCCGGCGAGCTCGCACTCCAGGGCATCGTATTCGGCACGCGAGGCATACGTCTGCGCCTGCGCGGCGCCGAGCCGGACTTCCAGGTCTCGCTCTCGCGCCTGCGCCTGGGCGAGTTCGGCTCGCGACTGCGCCAGCGCAAGCGCCTGCGCCTCAGCGGATGCCCGTTCCTGCACCAGCGCCGCTTCTATGCCGGCGATCCGCTGGCGAGAGTCCGACAACTCGCGCTCGGATGCTGAGCGGATCGCACGGATGGACTCCCGCAGGCCTTCGACTGCCTGGGCCAGCCATTCGGCAGTCCCGCGATCCCCGGTAGCTCCAGGGGACGCTTGCTCCACGGACGGCGCACCGGCCTCAACGACCTCCAACCGCCCAGTTCGCGCGCGGTTGGGGCTGGGCAATTCGCGGGCATACTGTCTCTCGAGTTCGGCGCAAATCCGCTGGAATTCACGCACTCCATCTCGCCCATTCTCCTCTTCCCAGGTCTTAAGACGGTCGATGATGTCGTAGAGCGAACGCAGCACAGCGACGGCCTGGGGATAACTCCCTTTCTCATGGGGTCGGGTCGCGCCGACATATCGGTCGATCGAGTGGTGCGCAAACTCGGCCAAGTCCGTGCCGGCGTGTGGCGCCCGCCTGCGATCGCGCACAGAGGTGTACCGATTTGTCTTTTCGATCCACTGCGTCACATCCTTGTGGGACAGGTGATGAATGCATACCCCCGACTCGGGTGGCACATTCCAGGCGCGCGCCGGATCGAACACCATGCCGCCATGTACCGTCGGGCGCATTTCTACGGCGTCGCGCCGAAACAACCGGGGTTGGTACTCAGGCCAGTAGTAGGCGCGCTCGTCGTGCTCACCGAGGATGTAGTGGCGTTGTGGCAGGCGGTAGACGTCGGCACGCGGCTGCCGCAACTCTTCCTTGATGAAGCGCACCGCCTCCACGCTGAGGCACTCGTCGTCATCCAGGCACAGAATCCAATCAAATGTGCATTCGGCCACCGCCTGTGCACGGGTGTCTTCCACAACGGGCGACCATGGCACCACAATCACCCGGTCGGCCAGTGGCGCGGCAAGCTCCGCCGTGCCATCCGTGGAGGACTTATCGATCACCAGCAACTCATCAGCGAAGGACAGCGCCTTCAGACACGTTCCAACGAGGTCGGCCCGGTTGTATGCGATAACGACACCACTGAGCTTGTGCATCGCAAACGCTCCTTCTATCCGTCCAGCACCCTGCATCAACTGTCCAATTCTCCATATACGAAGAGGTCCGCCTCGGCCAGCGGCTTGCCGGCCGCATCCTTGGCCGACACCTGCGGATGGCTCACGGGCACGGGCCACTGGATACCGATCGCCGCGTCGCTCCAGAGGATGCAGCGCTCATGCGCCGGCGCATAGTAGTCCGTGGTCTTGTACAGGAAGTCCGCGCTGTCGCTGGTCACCAAGAAGCCATGCGCGAAACCAGCGGGAATCCAGAGCTGGCGATGGTTATCCTCCGTCAACTCGACGCCAACCCATTTGCCGAAGGTCGGCGATCCCCGGCGCACGTCCACCGCCACGTCAAACACTCCCCCGAGCACGCAGCGCACTAGCTTTCCCTGCGGCTGCTGAATTTGATAGTGCAAACCCCGCAGCACGCCCCTGCTGGAACGCGAATGGTTGTCCTGCACGAAATCCACGTGATAACCGACGGCTTCGTCGAACACCTTCTGATTGAAGCTCTCCATGAAGAAGCCGCGCTCGTCTCCGAAGACCTTGGGCTCCAAGATCAGGACCTCGGGAATGGCGGTTGGCGTGACCTTCATCGCGGTGCTCCTTCCTTCAGGATGCGCATGAGGTACTGGCCATAACCGTTCTTCTTCAGGGGGTCGGCAAGCTTCAGCACCTGCTCCCCGCGGATCCAGCCAGTTCGCCAAGCGATTTCTTCAGGACACGCGATCTTCAGTCCCTGCCGATGCTCCAGCGTGGCGATGAACTGCCCCGCTT
>NZ_JBIQNC010000233.1:0-6990 GCF_044462705.1 Xenophilus sp. | reverse complement strand
CGCAGCTTGCGCAGCGCGCAGTCCAGCAGGGTGGCGTCCCGCGCCACGTCCACGAAGCCGCCGGGCAGCGCCCAGCGGCCCGGGAAGGGCTCGTCCGCCCCGTCCGGCCGGCGCACCAGCAGCACCTGCAACGCATCGGCGCGGACGGTGAAGATCACCACGTCCACCGTGACCAGCGGGCGGGGGAAGTCGGGCGGCATGCGAGGAGAAGTCATGGCAGGCGGTCGGGCATCGTCAGGAGATCTTAGTTGCGCTGTACCACTTGAGCCCCGCGCCACAATGCGCGCATGCTCCGGCGTCTGCTCTGCACCTTCTCCTGGCAGGAACTGCGCCACCACCCCTGGCGCAGCGCCGCGGCGGTGGGCGCGGTGATGCTCGGCGTGGCGCTGGCCTTCGCGGTGCACCTGATCAACGCCTCGGCACTGGACGAGTTCCAGGGCGCGGTGCGTTCGGTCAACGGCCAGGGCGACGTGGAGATCCGCGCGGCGCAGGGCGGCTTCGACGAGGCGCTGTACGGGCAGGTGGCGGCCCTGCCCCAGGTGGCGCTGGCCAGCCCGGTGCTGGAGGCCGACGTGATGCTGCGCACGCCCGCCGGCGCGCGCCTCGCGCTGCGGCTGGCGGGCGTGGACGCGCTGGTGGTGCCCGGCATCGCGCCGGCGCTGGCGCCCGTGGCGGCGCCCGGCGAGGATGGCGACCGCCTTGCCGCGCTGTCGCCGGGCCGCGTCTTCCTCAACCCCGCGGCACGGCAGGCAGCGGGCGAAGCAACCGCGCTGCTGCTGACGCAACCCGACGGCACGGCGACGCGCGAACTGCGCATCGCCGGCACGGTGGCCGCCGGCGGCGCCGCGCTGGGCGTGATGGACATCGGCGCCGCGCAGGACCTGCTCGGCCGCGCCGGCCAGCTCAACCGCATCGACGTGCGGCTGCAGCCGGGCGCCGACCCGGCCGCCTTCCGCGCCGCGCTCGCCCGGCTGCCGGCCTGGAGCGCCGCGCTGCGCGTGGTCGAGCCGGCCGATGCGGCGCAGCGGGTGAGCAACCTCTCGCGCGCCTACCGCGTCAACCTCACGGTGCTGGCGCTGGTGGCGCTGTTCACGGGCGCCTTCCTGGTGTTCTCGGTGCTGGCGCTGTCGGTGGCCAAACGCGCGCAGCAGTTCGCGCTGCTGGGCGTGCTGGGCCTGGCACCGCGGCAGCGCCTGCATCTCGTGCTGGCCGAGTCGCTGGCGCTGGGCGCGCTGGGCAGCGCGGCCGGCATCGCGCTGGGCGCGGCACTCGCCTGGGCGGCGCTGACGCTGCTGGGCGGCGACCTGGGCGGCGGCTACTTCCGCGGCGCGGCGCCGGCGCTGCAATGGGAGTGGCCGGCCGCGCTGCTCTATGCGCTGCTGGGCATGGCGGCGGCCGGCGTCGGCGGCTGGTGGCCGGCGCGCGCGGCGCAGCGGCTGCCGGAGGCGCAGACGCTCAAGGGCCTCGGCCACACCGGCGCCGGCCCGCGCACGCCCTGGCCGGCGCTGGCGCTGCTGCTGGCCGGCGCGGCGCTCACCCGCGCGCCGGCGGTGGCGGGCATCCCGCTGGCGGCGTACCTGTCCGTCGGGCTGCTGCTGGTGGGCGGCATCGCCGCCCTGCCCTGGGCGGTGGCGCTGGTGTATGACCGGCTGGCGCCGCGCGTGGCGGACCGCCTGCTGCCGCTGCTGGCGGTGGAGCGCGCGCGCCGCATGCGCGGCACCGCCGCCATCGCGGTGAGCGGCGTGGTCGCCAGCCTGGCGCTAGCGGTGGCGCTGACGGTGATGGTGGCGAGCTTCCGCGACTCGGTGGCGCGCTGGCTCGACGTGGTGCTGCCGGCCGACCTGTACCTGCGCCCGGCCGGCAGCAGCGGCGCCGGCAGCGCGAACGCGGAGGCCGCGCCCTTCGACGCCGCCTTCGTGCAGCAGGCGGCACAGCTGCCCGGCGTGGCGCGCACGCAGACGCTGCGCACGCGCAGCCTGCTGCTCGATCCGGCGCGCCCGCCCGTCACGCTGATCGCACGGCCCATCGACGCGCAGAACGCGGCCGGCTCGCTGCCGCTGCTGGGCCCGGCGCTGCCGGTGCCGGCCGGGCGCACCGGCGTCTACGTCAGCGAGGCGATGCAGGCGCTGTACGGCGCCCGGCCGGGGCAGGATCTTCCGGTGCTGGCTTCTGCCTTCGGAGCAGGCGATGCCCATTTCTTCGTCGCCGGCGTGTGGCGCGACTACGTGCGCCAGTTCGGCGCCGTGACGATCGCCGAAGCGGACTACGTGCGCCTGACCGGCGACCGCAGCGTCAGCGACATCGCGCTGTGGCTGGCGCCCGGCGCACACGAGGCCACCGTGCAGCATGCCGCGCGCGCGCTGGCGGCGCGGCGCCTGGGCGCGGCCGACGCGATCGAGTTCGCCTCGGCCGCGCAGATCCGCGCCAGCTCGCTGCGCATCTTCGACCGCAGCTTCGCCGTCACCTACTGGCTGCAGGCGGTGGCCATCGGCATCGGCCTGTTCGGCATCGCCGCCAGCTTCAGCGCGCAGGTGCTGGCGCGGCGCAAGGAGTTCGGCCTGCTGGCGCACCTGGGCCTCACGCGCGCCCAGGTGCTGGCGGTGGTCGCCGGCGAGGGCGCGGCCTGGACGGCCATCGGCGCGCTGGCCGGGCTGCTGCTGGGCCTGGCCGTGTCGGTGGTGCTGGTGAAGGTGGTCAACCCGCAGAGCTTCCACTGGACCATGGACCTGCTCGTGCCCTGGCTGCGGCTGGCGCTGCTGTGCGGCGCGGTGATGGCGGCCGGCACGCTCACCGCCTGGCTGGCCGGACGCGCCGCCGCCTCGCGCGAGGCGGTGCTGGCGGTCAAGGAAGACTGGTAGCCGCCGACGCCTTCGACGCGAGGGCTCGCGGACAATCGCGCCATGAACCTTGCTTCGATCTCTTGGTGGCAACGCACAGCCCCGCTGGCCGGTGCGCTGGTGGCATGCGCGGTGCTCGCCGCCTGCGCGCAGTCTCCGGCGCCGCCCCCGCCGCCTGCCGCCTCTCAGGCCCCGCTGCCGATGCCCGGCTCGGACGTCGACCCGCAGGGCTGCAAGCCGTCCGCCGGCTACCGCTGGTGCCAGCGCACCGCCCGCTGCGAGCGGCCTTGGGAACTGGCGAAGCAGCGGGGCTTCGACAACACGCCCGAGGGCTGGCAGCGCTTCTGCGGCGCGCCTGCACGATGACCGGCTGGCTCCACGGCGCCATCGCGCGCATCGAGGCGGACGTGCAGCGCAGCGCCGACACGCACCTGATCCCGCTGCGCCTGCCGGCCTACGAGGCGGCCGGCATCGACCTGTACCTCAAGGACGAATCCACGCACCCGAGCGGCAGCCTCAAGCACCGGCTGGCGCGCTCGCTGTTCCTCTACGCGCTGGTCAACGGGCAGCTGCGCGAAGGCATGACGGTGGTGGAAGCCTCCAGCGGCTCCACCGCCGTGAGCGAAGCCTACTTCGCCCGCCTGCTGGGCCTGCCCTTCGTGGCGGTGATGCCGCGCGGCACCTCGCCCGAGAAGATCGCGCAGATCGAGTTCCAGGGCGGGCGCTGCCACTTCGTCGACCACGCCGGCGAGGTGTACGACGAGGCGCGCGCGCTGGCACGCCAGAGCGGCGGCCACTACATGGACCAGTTCACCCACGCCGAGCGCGCCACCGACTGGCGCGGCAACAACAACATCGCCGACAGCATGTTCCAGCAGATGGCGCGCGAGCGGCACCCGGTGCCGGCCTGGATCGTGGTGGGCGCCGGCACCGGCGGCACCAGCGCGACCATCGGCCGCTACGTGCACTATCGGCGCCATGCCACGCAGGTGGCGGTGGCGGACCCGGAGGGCTCGGTCTTCACCGCCTACCACGCCAGCGGCGACGAGACACTCGCCGCGGCCGGCTCGCGCATCGAGGGCATCGGCCGCCCGCGCGTGGAGCCGAGCTTCATCCGCACGCTGGTCGACCGCATGGTCCCTGTGCCCGACGTGGCCTCCATCGCCGCGATGCGCGTGCTCTCCGGCCTGCTGGGGCGCCGCGTGGGCCCGTCCACCGGCACCAGCTTCGTCGGCATGCTGGCGCTGGCGCACGAGATGCACGAGCGCGGCGAGCAGGGCTCGATCCTCTCGCTGCTGTGCGATGCCGGCGAGCGCTACCTGCCGACCTACCACGACCCGGCCTGGGTGACCGTGCGCTTCGGCGACTGCGCACTGGCGCAGCAGGGCATCGAGGCGGCGCTGCGCGGCTGAGCGCCCGCGGGGCCGGCCCCGCCGCGCCCTACGCGGCGGCCTTCAGCGCCTCGGCGTCCGACGGGCGGTGGCGCGCCACGATCCGGCCGTCGCGCACGTGCACCACCTCGTCGGCCACGTCGAAGTAGCGGTCGTCGTGCGAGATCACGATCAGCGTGTGCCCCTTGCTGCGCAACTCGGGCAGCAGCTGGCGGTAGAAGAGGCGTCGGAACGCCGGGTCCTGATCGGCCGCCCATTCGTCGAACACCAGCACCTGCCGCCCCTCGAGGTAGGCGTGCAGCAGAGCGAGGCGCTTGCGCTGGCCGGTGGACAGGTCCAGCGTGTCGAACGCGCCGTCGCGGATCGTCACCTTGTGGGCGATGTCCAGGCGCTCCAGGTAGGCCCGGGCCGCGGCGGCGGCTTCGCGGCCGCACAGCAGGCCGTCCGCGCCGTCGCCCATCAGCTCGTCGAACAGGTAAAAGTCGGCGAACACGGTGCCGAAGAGCTGCCGGTATTCGTCGCGCGTGGCATCGGTCACCGCCTTGCCGTCCAGCAGCACCTGGCCGCGCTGCGGCGCATACAGCCCGAGCAGCAGCTTCACCAGCGTGGTCTTGCCCGAGCCGTTCTCGCCGACGATAAAGACGATGCTGCCCTTGCCGATACGCAGGCTCAGCGGCCCGACCTCGAAGCGTGAGGCGCGCGCCGGCCCAGCGCGCACGCCTTCCTCGTCGTCGTCCGCGGGTGCTTCCTCGTAGCCGTAGCCGATGCCGCGCAACTCGATGCAGTCACGCAGTTCGGCGCGCGGCGCGGGGCCGCCGGTCGGCGCAGCCAGCGGGATCGGCTCGGCCGTGGAGAAGCGCGTGGACAGGTCGGCGATGCGCTCCAGCGCCACCCAGGCGCGGCCGATCGCGGGCAGGATGCTCGCGATCTGGTCGAGCGGCCCCTTCAGGTACAGCAGTACCAGCACGAAGCTCCCGAGCACCGCCGGCTCGGGCAGACGCTGCATCGCCCAGGCCATCACCAGCGAGATCAGCAGGAAGTACAGCGCCGAGCCGAAGGCGTTGGCCGCCACGAAGGCGTTGGTCGCGCGGATGTTGACGTGGCCGATCTCCTCGATCGTGTCCCTCACCTGGCGTTCGTACACGTGCTGGCGGCGCTGCCGGTGCAGCCTCAGTTCCTTGGCACCTTCGCTCAGGCTGCGGTAGGCCTTGTGCAAGCGCTCCTCGGCCTGACGCGCCTTCTGGAAGCCCGACAGACCGCGCCGCTGCGCCAGGCGCTGGACGAGGACGCCGCAGGCCAACGCCAGCAGCAGGAGACCGAACATCGGCAGGGACAGCCAGGCCAGATAGAGCAGGCAGCCGCCGGCCACCGCGCAGGCGATCGCCAGGGCGGCCAGCGCGAACACCGTGCTGCTGACGGTATCGATGTCGTGCGTGAGCACGGGGATCAGCCGGTGCACGCGGTAGCGCTCCAGCGCGTCGATCGGCGCCGCGAGGATCTTGCGCGCCAGCGCCTGCCGGATCTGCGCCACCACCCCCTGCCCGACCCAATTGGTGAGCAGCAGCGACACGGCGCGGCCCACCAGCGTCAGCGCGCTCAGCCCCAGCACCGCCAGGAGCACGCCGCCGGCGATGTGCCCGGGCTCGCGGATCACCTCGGCCAGCCGGGCCAGCAAGGCCACCGTCGCGACGCCGGCCAGGGTGCCGACCAGCGCCGAGAGCAACAGCCAGCCGGCGTAGGGCCGCAGCAGCGCGCCCAACTCCCGCAACGTGGCGGACACGGCTGCCCGCGGCGGGGCAGGATCGGCCTTCTGGCGGGAGGAAGAAGAGGAGGAAGAAGCCGGGGAGGCGTTGTCCGCTGCCACGCGATGTCCAGTCTGTAGGTGTCCGAGAGGTCGATGACGCGTCCGCTGGAAAGGCTGGTAGGTGGCGGCGGCTGGGTACGTGCGGCTGCCAACGGCATGTCAAATTTTGTCAAAAATTATTACATGGCACTCGAACTTTGGGAACGGCCGCCGATGCCCGATCCAGCGCCGGGCGGTGCAGGAGCGGAATCGGAGATCATCCCGGCATGTGTTCCCCCCGCCCCGTCGCCCCCGACCGCCTGCTGCCGGGGCGCCGCCGGACGCTCGGCCTGCTGGCGGCGCTGGCCGGCGGCGCCTGGCGGCCGGCCCGTGCGCTGCAGCCGCGCACGCTGGTCTTTCCGCGCGACCACGGCAGCCACCCGGATCTGCGCACCGAATGGTGGTACATCACCGGCAGCGCACGGGCGGCGCAGGGCGGCCGGCGCTTCGGCTTCCAGATCACCTTCTTCCGCTCGCGCGTCGATGCGGCACAGGACCTGCGCTCGGCCTTCGCGGCGCGGCAGCTGGTGTTCGCGCATGCGGCGGTGACCGACCTGCAGGGCCGGCGCCTGCTGCACGACCAGCGCATCGCCCGCGCCGGCTTCGGCATCGCGCAGGCCGGCGAGGCCGACACCGACGTGCGGCTGCGCGACTGGTCGCTGGTGCGCAACGCCGCAGACGGCAGTTACCGCGCCGAGGCGCCCGGCGAAGGCTTCGCGCTGTCGCTGCGCTTCGCGCCCACCCAGCCCGTGCTGCTGCAGGGCGATGCGGGGCTCTCGCGCAAGGGGCCGGAGGCCGTGCAGGCCAGCCACTACTACAGCCAGCCGCAGCTCGAGGCCGCGGGCCGCATCGCCATCGAGGGCCAGGGCCGCTTCGAGGTGCGCGGCCGCGCCTGGCTGGACCACGAGTGGAGCGAGGC
>NZ_JBIQNC010000232.1:0-7003 GCF_044462705.1 Xenophilus sp. | reverse complement strand
TCACAGCGCCCGCGCGATCACCTCCTTCATGATCTCGCTGGTGCCGCCGTAGATGCGCTGCACGCGCGCGTCGGCATACATGCGCGTGACCATGTACTCGTTCATGAAGCCGTAGCCGCCGTGCAGCTGCACCAGCTCGTCGAGCACGCGGCCCTGCGCCTCGGAGCCCCACAGCTTGGCCATGGAGGCGGTGGCGGTGTCGAGCGTGCCGGCCACGATCTGCTCCACGCAGCGGTCGATGAAGGCGCGGCCGACCATGATCTGCGTCGCCACCTCGGCCAGCTTGAACTTCGTGTTCTGCATCTCGGCGATGGGCCGGCCGAAGGCCTTGCGTTCGCGCACGTAGGCCAGCGTGGCCCCGTAGGCGCCCTCCATGCAGGCGACGGCCGCCAGGCCGATGATCAGCCGCTCGTAGGGCAGGTCACTCATGAGCTGGAAGAAGCCCTGCCCCTCCTGCCCGCCGAGCAGGTTGGCCGCCGGCACGCGCACGCCGTCGAAGAAGAGTTCGGAGGTGTCCTGCGCCTTCATGCCCATCTTGTCGAGCACGCGGCCGACCTTGAA
Source organism: Xenophilus sp. (assembly GCF_044462705.1). Lineage (NCBI taxonomy): Bacteria > Pseudomonadati > Pseudomonadota > Betaproteobacteria > Burkholderiales > Comamonadaceae > Xenophilus > Xenophilus sp. Next base: position 6,442 of record NZ_JBIQNC010000232.1, on the reverse strand, counting down.
GCCCTCGCGGTCCTTCGTCTCGACGATGAGGATGGAGGTGCCACGCGCACCCTGCGACGGGTCGGTCTTGCACACCACCAGGATCACACCGGCGAGGTAGCCGTTGGTGATGAAGGTCTTGCTGCCGTCGATGACGTAGCCGTCGCCGTCGCGCACGGCCCGCGTGCGGATGCCCTGCAGGTCGGAGCCGGCGCCGGGCTCGGTCATGGCGATGGCGCCGACCAGCTCGCCGCGCGCCATCGCCGGCAGGTAGCGGCGCTTCTGCGCCTCGGTGCCGTGGTTGAGAAAGTAGTGCGCGACGATGGAATGCACCGAGTTGCTCATGCCGGTGAGGCCGCGGCGCGCCATCTCCTCGTGGATCACGGCCTCGTGGCGGAAGTCGCCTCCGCCGCCGCCGTAAGCCTCCGGGATGTCGGTGCACAGCAGGCCCAGCTCGCCTGCGCGGCGCCACAGGGCGTGGCCCACGTGGCCGCGCTTTCGGGCCTCCTCGTCCTGCGGCTGCATCTCGGACTCGATGAAGCGCACGGCGGTGTCGCGCAGCGCGTCCAGCTCCTCGTTGCGCCAGGAACGCTCGAACTGGAATGGCATGGTGGTCCTTGTCGTGAAGTTCAGGCGCCGGGCCGGCGGGGCGGACGCCCTCAGGCCGTGGGCAGCACGTGGTCGCGGTACTGCTCGCGCAGCTTCGTCTTGAGCAGCTTGCCGGTGGCGGTGTGCGGCAGCTCCTTGACGAAGACCACGTCGTCCGGCAGCCACCATTTGGCGATGCGGGTGGCGAGGAAGTCGAGCACCGACTGCCTGTCGACCGCCTGCCCCTCGCGCGGCACGACGATCAGCAGCGGCCGCTCCTGCCACGTGGGATGGGCGACGCCGATGATGGCCGCCTCCGCCACGCCGGGATGGCCCATGGCGGCGTTCTCCACGTCGATGGAGGAGATCCACTCGCCGCCGGACTTGATGACGTCCTTGGCCCGGTCCACCAACTGCAGGAAGCCGTCGGCGTCGATGGTGGCCACGTCGCCGGTGCTGAAGAATCCTTCCTCGTCGATGGGCGAGCCGCCCTCGCCCTGGAAAGCGCCGGGCCGCCCCAAGCTTTCCAGGCCCCCTCGGGGGGCGGCGAAGGCAACGCCTCCGCCTGGGGGCTCTTTGAAGTAGCCACTCGCGATCCACGGCCCGCGCACGCGCAGGTGGCCGCGCGATTCGCCGTCCCAGGGCTGCACCTGGCCCGCATCGTCCACCAGCTTGAGGTCCACGCCCCACACGCCGCGGCCCTGCTTGAGCTTGACCTTGACCAGCTCCTCCTCGGGCAGGTCGTCGTGCCTGGCCAGCAGCTTGCTGATGACGCCGATGGGGCTGGTCTCCGTCATGCCCCAGCCCTGCGTCACCTCGACGCCGAAACCGCGCTCGAAGCGCTCCAGCATTGCCCGCGGGACCGCCGCGCCGCCGATGCCCACGCGCCGGAGGCTCAGCGCGCGCGGGTCGATCCCGGGGTTCGCGTCCAGGTACTGGAACAGCATCAGCCACACGGTGGGCACGCCCTGCGAGAAGGTGACGCGCTCGTCGCGCATCAGCTCGTACACGCTTCGGCCGTCCAGGTGCGGGCCCGGCAGCACCAGCCTGGCGCCCACCATCGCCGCCGCGTAGGGCGCACCCCAGGCGTTGGCGTGGAACATGGGCACGATCAGCATCAGCGTCTCGCGCGAGCCGATGCCGAAGGTGTCGGGCGCCAGCTCCATCAGCGTGTGCAGCAGCGTGGAGCGGTGCGAGTACAGCACGCCCTTGGGGTTGCCGGTGGTGCCCGAGGTGTAGCAAAGGGACGAGGCGGTGCGCTCGTCGAACTCGGGCCAGGCGAAATCGCCGCCCTGCGCGCCGACCAGCTCGTCCCAGCAGCGCAGGTCGGGCACGTCGATCTGCGGCATGTGCTCGCGCGAGGTCATGCACACGCAGGTCTTCACGCTGCCGAGCTGCGGCGCGAGCTTTTCCACCAGCGGCGCGAAGGTCACGTCGAAGAACAGCACCTTGTCTTCCGCGTGGTTGGCGATGTACGCGATCTGCTCAGGGAACAGGCGCGGGTTGATGGTGTGCAGCACCGCGCCGCTGCCGGAGACGCCGAAGTACAGCGCCAGGTGGCGCCAACTGTTCCAGGCCAGCGTGCCGACCCGCTCGCCGGGCTGCACGCCCAGCGCCGCCAGCGCGTGCGCCACCTGGCACGCAGCGCGGCGGATGCCGGCCCAGTCGGTGCGGTGCGTGCCGCCCTCGGGCAGCCGCGAGACGATCTCGGTGCGCGGATGGAAGCGCGCCGCATGCTCGACCAGCGACGAGATCATCAGCGGGCGGTCCTGCATCAGGCCGAACAGGGTCATGCGGTGCTCCTTGGGTGGGCGTGAGGGTTCAGCCGCGGCCGGGGAAGACCGGCGCGCGCCGCTCGCCGAAGGCGCGCACGCCCTCGAGGAAGTCCGGCCCGCCAACCAGCGCGCGCTGGCGCTCGGACTCGTAGTGCAACTGCTCGGCCAGCGTGCGCGAGGCCGCCGCGTCGAGCGCGCGACGCGCCTCCAGCACGGCGTGCGCCGGCAGCCGCGCCAGCCGGCCGGCCAGGGCCAGCGCCTGCTCGCGCAGGGCGGCGTCGGGCGCCTGGGCCCAGGCCAGGCCCCAGGCCACGGCCTGCGCGGCGGAGATGCGCTCGTCCAGCAGCGCGGCACCCAGCGCGCGGGCGCGGCCGGCGCGGCGCTCCAGGAACCAGGTGGAGCCGAGGTCGGGCACGATGCCCAGCCGCGGCAGGAAGGGGAAGTAGAGGTACGCGCTCTCGGCCATCAGCGTGAAGTCGCCGGCCAGCGCGAGGCCGGCGCCGGCGCCCGCCGCGGCGCCGTTGACGGCGCACACCACCGGCACGGGCAGCGCCTGCAGGTCGAGGACCAGCCGGTTGGACAGCCGCTGCATGGTGTCGGCCGTGCGCTCGCCGATGCTGCGCGCGTCACCGGGCTCGCCGGCCTCGGCGATGGAAGACAGGTCGGCACCGACGCAGAAGCCCCGGCCCTCGCCGGTGAGCACCAGGGCGCGCACGGCCGTGTCCTGCGCGGCCTCGGCCAGCCGGGCGCGCAACTGCTCCTGCAGCGGGATGCCGAGGGGATTGAGCCGCGCCGCGTCGCACAGCGAGAGCACGGCCACCTCGCCGTGCCGCTCCAGGCGCGCCAGATCGCCAGCCACGTCCGGCATGGCGCTCAGAGCCTCTCGACGATGGTGACGTTGGCCATGCCGCCGCCCTCGCACATGGTCTGCAGCCCGTAGCGGCCGCCGCGCGCATGCAGGGCATGGACCAGCGTGGTCATCAGCTTGGTGCCGGAGGCGCCCAGCGGGTGGCCCAGCGCGATGGCGCCGCCGTGGACGTTGAGCTTCGCCGGATCGGCGCCCGTCGCCTGCAGCCAGGCCAGCGGCACGGGCGCGAAGGCCTCGTTGACCTCGAACAGGTCGATGTCGTCGATGCGCATGCCGGCCTTCTTCAGCGCCGCCTGCGTGGCGGGGATCGGCGCCTCCAGCATGATCACCGGGTCGTGGCCCAGCATCGTCATGTGGTGGATGCGCGCCAGCGGCTTCGCGCCCAGCGCCTTCAGGCCGCGCTCGCTCACCACCATCACGCCGGTGGCGCCGTCGGCGATCTGGCTGGCGGTGGCCGCCGTGCAGCGGCCGCCCTCCTGGATCGGCTTGACGCCGGCGATGCCCTCCAGCGTGGCGTTGAAGCGGATGCCCTCGTCCACCGTGTGCGGCCGGCCCTCGTCCTCGGCGCCGCCGTCGGCGCTGCGCACGGCCACGGGCAGGATCTCCCGGGCGAAGCGGCCTTCCTGCGTGGCGGCGGCGGCGCGGCGGTGGCTCTCCAGCGCGTAGGCGTCGAGCCGGTCCTTGGTGAGCTCGTACTTCTTCGCCATCATCTCGGCGCCCATGAACTGGCTGAACTCGACGCCGGGATAGCGCTGCTGCATCGCCGGGCTCATGTAGAAGCCCATGCCGGCCTTGCGCGGCATCTCGCTGGTGCTGAACATGGGCACGCGGCTCATGCTCTCGACGCCGGCGGCGATCACCACGTCCATGCTGCCGCTCATCACCGCCTGCGCGGCGAAGTGCAGCGCCTGCTGCGAGGAGCCGCACTGCCGGTCGACCGAGGTGCCGGGCACCGACTCGGGCAGCGAGGAGGCCAGCACCGCGTTGCGCGCGACGTTGATGCCCTGCTCGGCGGTCTGGCTGACGCAGCCCATGATCACGTCCTCGACCAGCGCCGGGTCGGCGCCGGCGCGGCGCACCAGCTCGTCGATGACCTGGGCCGCCAGGTCCACCGGGTGCCAGCCCGAGAGCTTGCCGCCGCGCCGGCCGGCGGCCGTGCGCGTGGCGGCGACGATGAAGGCTTCTGCCATGGAGGTCTCCTGTCGTTCGTTCGCTGGATGATCATGGGCCCGCGCAGCCCCCACCATAGGCACAAGCCCCGCTTGCCGCCTCGTCCGAAGCGCCGAAAGGCGCAGCGCGCCGGAGCGTCAGCGCCGCAGCAGCGCCTGCCGCAGCAGCCGCGAGGCGCGGTCGCGGATGCGGCCCGGCATGCCGCGGTGCGGCCGCTGCGGCTGCACGCGCGCGGTGGCGCAGGCCCACAGGAAGTCGTGCAGGATCGGCGTGTCGTTGATGGTGTCGGTGCTGCCGTACTTGTGGAACTCCGGGTGCCACTGCGTCGCGGCGATGTAGCTCGCGCCCTGGTCCGGCCGGCGGCGGATCGCCTCCGGGATGCGGTCCGGCAGGCTCCACGCCTCCACCTCGAAGCCCGGCGCCAGGCCCTTGATGCCCTGGTGGTGGATGCTGTTGACGCGCGCGGTACCCACCTCGGGGTACAGCTTCGCCAGCCGCGTGCCGGGCACGATCTCGATGGCGTGGAAGTTCTGGTCGTAGGCCACCGGGTCGCGGTGGCGCAGCGTCTCGGGGTGGCCGTGCTGCGCCTCGATGTCCTGGTAGAGCGTGCCGCCGAAGGCCACGTTGATGAGCTGCAGCCCGCGGCACACGCCGAAGACGGGCTTGCCCGCCTGCGCGAAGGCCTCCACCAGCGCCAGGTCGTACAGGTCGCGGATGCGGTCGCCGATCCAGGCGTCCTTGAGCGGCTCCTCGCCGTAGCTGCCGGGCCAGACGTCGGCGCCACCGTGCATGACGACGCCGTCCAGCCACTCGGCATAGTGGGCCAGGGTGGTGTCGCCGCGCGCGGTGTCGCCGGTCGGGCAGGGCACCATCACCACCATCGCGCCGGCCGACATCAGCCAGTGGCAGATCGACTGCTCCACGTACTGCAGCGTCTTGTTGGTGAACAGGGAGCGATCCGGGTCGGCGTGCGAGAAGCAGGCCGAAAGGCCGATCTTGAGGCGGGCGGCGGCAGGCAGGGGCATGCTTGGATAGGTTCCGGCAGCGCCGCCGGAGTTCATCGGCGCATTGTGCGCGCCGCCCCGGCGCCAGGCGTGTCGGCCGGCCACCCGAACCGCGGACGCCGTGACATCTGCCACGGCAAGGATCGTGCCAGCACGGTATAATTATCCGGTTTCGCTTCCCGCACGACGACTGCGTCGTCTCCCTCACCCGCCGGCCTGCAGCGCCGGGCCTTCCGGCTCCAGCCTGCACCTTGCACACTTTGCATCTGGCGGTTCTCCAGTGGAACGCGCTCCGCCACATGCCTGCCGGCCGCCTGCCGTGGCCGGCCCCCGTCGTTGTCCGCTGCAGCGAATGAATTCTCTGAAAGGACACAGTACATGGCTAAGGAAGAACTCATCGAGATGCAGGGCGCCGTCACCGAAGTGCTGCCCGACTCGCGCTACCGCGTGACGCTGGAGAACGGCCACGAGGTCATCGCCTACAGCGGCGGCAAGGTGCGCAAGAACCACATCCGCATCATCCTGGGCGACAAGGTGTCGCTGGAGATGTCGCCCTACGACCTGACCAAGGGCCGCATCACCTTCCGCCACCTGGAGCGCCGCGGACCGGCGCCGAGCGGCGCACGCTGAAACAGCGCACACGCCGACACCACGAAGGGGCCTCGCAAGAGGCCCCTTTTTTCGTTGCGCGGCCCCGGCCGGCGAACATGCCGCGTCTTCGCGCAAGGCGCCGCCGCATCGGCATGCAGGACAACGCCCCGACCTGCGCCGGAGGGCGCCGCGCACGCGCCGCCGGTGGCATGCTGCGCATTGGCCCTCCCCCGGCCGCCGGGCATGGGCGGGCCCGCACAGGGGGAGAGCAACTGACACAACACCAACACTGTCCGGAGGTACATCCATGATCAAGATCGGTATCGTCGACGACCACGCCGTGGTGCGCGCAGGGCTGCGCGATTTCTTCGCCACCCATGTGGACCTGCGCGTGGAGGGCGAGGCCGCCTCGGGCCGCGAGGCCATCGACCTGGTGCGCAGCACCGAACTCGACGTGCTGGTGATGG
>NZ_JBIQNC010000231.1:0-7010 GCF_044462705.1 Xenophilus sp. | reverse complement strand
TGACTGGCGCCAAAGGCGGGTTCCCAACGCCCTGGTCATCGCGGGCGCGCTCGCTGCGCTCGCAGCGCTGGGCCTGCAGGCGACGCCCTTGCACATCGGCTGGGCCGACGCACTTTCGGCCTGTGCCGCCACCTTCGTTTTTCTGCTGTTGTTCTACGCCGCGGGCCTGATGGGCGCCGCGGACGTGAAATTCGCCGCCGCGCTCGCGCTGTGGCTGGGTCTGGAGGGAATGCTGTGGACATGGATCGGTGCAAGCCTGCTGGCCGCCGTGCATTCCATCGGCCTGATGCAGATGCGCCGGTGGACCGGGGCAGTGCGCCAGCGGCGCCGCGAGGTGCCCTACGCCGCGCACCTGGCCACGGCGGCGCTGGCCTGGATGGCCTGGGCCAGCGCGGCTCGGTGAGCGTGGAGTTCGTCCTGCTCTTCCCGGTGCTGTTCCTCATCCTCTACGGGCTCATCACCTATGCGCTGATCTTCAGCGCGCAGCACACCCTGTCGCTGGCCGCCGCCGAGGGTGGGCGGGCGGCCCTGCGCTACCAGCGCGCGGACACGGCGGACGAAGCGCTGGCCCTGCGCGCCGCCGCCGCGCAGAGCGCCGCCGGGCAGTCGCTGAACTGGCTGCGCAACATCGCCGGCGTCGACGCGGTGAGCGTGCCGCTGCCGGTGGCGCAGGCCTGCGCGTCCGACGCCGCGCTGCGCTGCCTGCAGGTCAGCGTGACCTACGACTACCAGGCCGCACCGCTCGTCCCCCGCCTGCTGGGGCCGCTGTCGCTGCCGACGCCGTCCCAGCTGAGCAGCGAGGCGGTCGTGCAGATCGGCCCGATGCAACTCCTCTGACCCTTCACGCCGAGCCGCCCGAGCCTCCCATCCATGTCCCGCTACGTCCGCATCGCCGCCCTCGCGCTCCTGCTGCTGGCCCTCGCGCTGGGCGGCTATGCCTGGCTGCTGGGGCGCAAGCCGCCGCCGCCCGCCGCCGGCGCACCGGCCGCCGCCAGCGCGCCGGCCGCGCGCCAGTACGCCGTGGTCGTCGCGGCCAAACCGCTGCCGGCCGGCGAGCCGATCGCACAGGACGCGGTGCGCGTCGTGCAGCTGCCCATCAAGCCCGCCGATGCGCTGGCCGACACCGCTGCCGCCGTGGCCCGCGTGCCGGTGTACGACATCGCGGAGAACACGCCGCTGACCGAAAGCCAGCTCGTCTCCGGCCTGGCGCTGCGGCTGGAGCCGGGCGAGCGCGCGGTGGCCGTCAAGGCCGACGAGGTGATGGGCGTGGGCAACCGGGTGCGCCCGGGCGACTTCGTCGACGTGTTCTTCGTGCTCAAGAGCGACGGCAAGGACGTGGACCGCAGCCAGGCCCGCCTGCTGCTGCCGCGCATGCGGGTGCTGGCCTTCGGCAGCGCCTCGGTCGACGGCGCACCGGCTGCTGCCGGCAACGGCCAGCGCGGCAATGCCGGGCGGCCGGAGCCGGCGCGCACCGCGGTGCTGGCGGTGCCGGTGGACCAGGTCAACCGCCTGGCGCTGGGCGACGCGAGCGCGCGCCTGCTGCTGGCGCTGCGCCGGCCCGACGATGAGGCGGTGCCGGACGCGGACCTGTTCGCCCCGCTGCCCACGGCGCTGCAGCCGCTGCCCGTGCGCGCGCCGGCGCCGCCGCGTCCGCCGCTGGCCGGCATCGACCGCGCCCAGGCGGGCCTGGCCACCGCCGACCTGGCGGCAGGCGGCAGCGCCCGCGCGCCGCAGCCGCATGCGGCGCCGACGCCGCGCCTCGCGCCGCAGGTGCGGGGCGTCGCCGCCGGTCCGTCGGGCCATGAGGTCGAAGTGTTCCGCGGCGCGCAGCGCGAAACGCTGCACTACTAGCCGGAACCCGATGCCTCGCGCCGTGCCTTTCATGACATCCCATCGCAGCCTTCCCTTCCTTCGCTGCCGCCGCGCCGGCGCCGCGCTGCTGCTGTTGCCCTTGCTGGCCCCGGCCCAGGTGCAGACGCAGGCGCGCACGCAGCCGGCCCCTGCTGCGGCGCAGCTCGCCGTGCAGCGCCTGCCGAACGCGGCCGAGCGCATCGACATGCGCGCCGGCAGCCAGCGCGAGCTGCTGTTCGACGCCGGTGTCGAGCGCATCGCGATCGCCGACGAGACGGTGGCGAGCGTGGCGGTCTCGCGCCAGCGCGCCGGCACCGCGGCGGCGCGGCTGATCCTCACGGCCCGGGGCGCGGGCCAGACCACGCTGATGGTGTGGGAGCGCAACCGCCCCGCCGCACGCACCTACCGGATCGAGGTGCAGCGCCCGACGGCGCAGGTCGAAGGCCGCTTCGCCGACAGCGACGCGCAGGCCGGCGCGCGCGCCGACGCGCTGGCCCGCCACGCCGACAAGACGCCGCTGCTCGACCGCTCGGTGCTCGACGTGCGCAGCCACACGGTGCAGGTGGACGTGAAGGTCGTCGAGTTCAACCGCAACCTGCTCAAGCAGGTGGGCGTCAACCTGTCCAGCTACGGGCCCAACAGCCACGGCTTCAGCTTCGGCAGCCTGGGGGGCGGCGCGCTGGCCGATGCCTTCCAGGTGGCGCTGGGCTTCGGCAAGGCCAACAAGGGCCGCGGCCTGACGCTGACGCTGAACCTGCTGGAGGGTGACGGCCTGGCCCGGGTGCTGGCCGAGCCCTCGCTGGTCACGCTGTCGGGGCAGAGCGCCAGCTTCCTGTCGGGCGGCGAGCTGCCGATCCCGGTGGCGCAGGGGCTGGGCACCACCACCATCGAATACAAGCCCTACGGCATCGGCCTGACCGTCACGCCCACCGTGCTGTCGAACGAGCGCATCGCGCTGAAGGTCGCGCCCGAGGCCAGCGAACTGGACTACGCCAACCGCGTCAGCGTCGACGGCGCGCCGGTGCCGGCCATCACCACCCGCCGCGCCGACACCACGGTCGAGCTGGGCGACGGCGAGAGCTTCATCATCGGCGGGCTGGTCAGCCGCCAGACCACCTCCAACGTCGACAAGGTGCCGCTGCTGGGCGACGTGCCGGTGCTGGGCAGCCTGTTCCGCCAGAACGACTTCCAGATGCGCGAGAAGGAACTGGTGATCGTCGTCACGCCGCACCTGGTCAGGCCGCTGGCGCGCGGCACCGACCTGCAGCCCTACCTGCCGGGCGAGCAGAACGAGCGGCGCGACCCGGCCGTGTGGGGCCAGATCCTGTCTGGCAGCGCCATCTTCCCCGTCCCGGGGTTCTCGCAATGAGCCGCTCCCACCTGCGTCCCGCCACCGGCTTCGACATGCTGCCGCCCGACACCGAACCCGGCGGCGGCGCCGAGCCGGTGCAGGCCGGCCCGCAACGCTACCTGCTGGTGTCGGCCGACGACGCGCACGGCGCCTGGCTGGCCCGCGCGCTGCTGCGCCAGGGCCGGGTGCTGCCGGCGGTGACCGACACGCAGGCGCTGGAGGCGCAGATCGCGCGCCACGGGCCGCATGCCGTGTTCCTCGACTTCTGCAGCGCCGAGGTGGTGCAGGACGTGCCGCGGGCGCTGGCCCAGCGCTGGCCCGGCGTGCCGGTGCTCGGCATCGGCCGCGCCGGCCAGCCGGCCTCGCTGCTGGCGGCGCTGCGGGCCGGCGTGCACGACTTCATCGACCTGGACGCCGGCGAGGACGACGCGGCGCATACCGTGGCGCAGGTCCTGGCCCGGCAGCCTGCGGCGCAGGCCGCGCCGCAGGGCCGCACGGTGGCGCTGCTGGGGGCGCGCGCCGGCCTGGGCGTGACCACGCTGGCCGTCAGCCTGGCGCTGCTGCTGCAGCAGCCGGAGCCGCCGCGGCGCGGCCGTGCCGCCACGGCCGCGGCGGCGCCCGGCGACGAGGACCGCGGCGTCGCGCTGCTCGACCTGGGCCTGCCCGCGCGCGACGGCCTGCTGTACTGCGACATCGACAACGCCTTCAGCTTCGTCGACGGCGTGCGCAACCTGCGCCGCCTGGACCGCACGCTGGTGCAGAGCGCCTTCGCGCGCCATGCCGGCGGCGCGGCGGTGCTGCCGCTGCCGGCCGCGCTGGGGCAGATGCGCGAGATCTCCCATGCCGACGCGGTGTCGCTGATCCGGCGCCTGACCGACTTCTTCGCCTTCCAGATCGTCGACCTGGGCGGCTTCTCGCCGGTGGAGTTCGTCGCCCACGCCGCGCGCAGCGCCGACCGCGTGTTCGTGGTGTGCGACCAGAGCATCGGCGGCGTGGTGTCCACCGCCGCGCTGCTGCGCGAGCTGGAGGCGCGCGGCCTGCCGGCGCAGCGCCTGGCGCTGGTGGTCAACCAGTTCGACCCGCAGGCCGGGCTGCCCGCAGCCGACATCGCGCAGCGCCTGGGCCTGCCGCTGGCCCGCGTGGTGCCGGCGCGCCGCGCCGCGCTGCTGGCCGCCGCGGGCCGCGGCGAGATGCTGGTGCATGCCGCGCGCAGCGACCCCTACACGCAGGCCGTGCAGGCGCTGGCGCGCGACCTGCGCGAGGGCGGCAGCACGCCGCCGCCCCCCGCGCAGCGCCGCGGCGGGGCGTGGCAGGCCCTCAGGAACAAGATGCTGGGACGGGCCGGGACGGCCTGAGGACCATCGGGATGGAAGCAGAGATCGAGTTTTCCGACGACGGCCAGAAGTTCGTCCAGTCGCAGCAGTTCCAGGACATCAAGGCCTGGATGCACGACCACCTGCTGTCGCGCATCGAGGAGCTGGGGGCAGAGTTCGGCCGCTGGTCGCGCCAGTCGATCCAGCAGTTCGTCGAGCTGGAGCTGGAGAGCTTCGTGCGCATGCAGCGCGTGCCGATCAACGAGCGCGAGACGCAGCTGATCGCCGATGCGCTGACCAAGGAGCTGGCCGGCTTCGGCCCGCTGGAGGACCTGCTGGCCGACCCGGCGGTGGAGGACATCCTCATCAACGGCCACAAGAGCGTGTACGTGTCGCGGCGCGGCATGCTGCAGCGCGAATCGCTGCGCTTCGCCGACGACGAGCACGTGATCCGCATCGTGCGCCGCATCCTGGCGCCCATCGGGCGGCGGCTGGACGAGGCCAACCCGATGGTCGACGCGCGCCTGCCCGACGGCGGGCGCATCAACGTCATCATCGAGCCGCTGGCCATCGACGGCGTGTCGGTGTCGATCCGCAAGTTCCGCAAGGACCCGCTCACGCCGGCCGACCTGATCAAGCTCGGCACCTTCGACGCTGGCATCGCGCAGCTGCTGGAGCTGGCCGTGCGCGCGCGCTGCAACGTGCTGGTCAGCGGCGGCACCAGCTCGGGCAAGACCTCGCTGCTCAACGCGCTGGCCACCTTCATCCCCGACAGCGAGCGCGTGGTGACCATCGAGGACACCGCTGAGCTCGCGCTCGGGCACTCGCACGTGGTGCGGCTGGAAAGCCGCCCCGGCGGCTTCGACGGCGCCGGCGTGGTGACCATCCGCGACCTGCTGCGCAACAGCCTGCGCATGCGGCCGGACCGCATCATCGTCGGCGAGGTGCGCGGCGCCGAGGTGATCGAGATGCTGCAGGCGATGGGCACCGGCCACGACGGCTCGATGGGCACCATCCACGCCAGCTCGCCGCGCGAGTGCCTGTACCGGCTGGAGATGCTGGCCGGCTTCGCGGGCTACCAGGGCAGCGAGGTCAGCCTGCGCCGGCAGATCGCCAACGCCATCGACTTCATCGTGCAGATCGGACGCCTGCCCGGCGGCGAGCGGCGCATCCTGTCGATCTCCGAGATCACAGGCGTCAACGACAACGTGGTGGCGATGCAGGAATTGTTCCGCCACGAGCCGGTGCACGGCGCCGACGGTGCGGACCGCGACCGCTGGGTCTCGCTGGGCATCGCCCCGCATTCGCCCAAGATCGCGCGCCTGCGCCAGGCGATGCGCGCGGCGGGGGAGCGGCGTGGCTGACCGCCAATTGCTGGTGCTGGCCGCCGCGGCGCTGCTGGCGGCAGCGGCCCTGTGGCTGTGGGCATGGGCGGCACGCGAGCGCGCACGCCAGCGCGCCGGCGAGCACCTCGAACGCCAGTTGCGCGCCGGCGACCAGCTGCCGCAGGACGCGGCGCCCTGGATGCGCGCGCTGGCCGACCTGCCGGAAGCGGCGCCGCCGGCACAGGCCGCTGCTGCCCCCGCGCGGCGGCCGGCGCGCTGGATGCCGGGCTGGCTCGACGGCGCCGTCGCGCCCGGCCGGCTGCTGGCCGGGCTGGCCCTCGTGCTGCTGGCGGTGGCGGTCGCGGGCATCGCCTTCGGGCCGGTGGCCGCCGCCGGCGCGGCCGTGCTGTGCACGGCGCTCGGCGCCTTCGCGCTGTGGCTGGCGGTGCAGCGGCTGCGGCGCCGGCTGGCGCAGCAGCTGCCGCCCTTCATCGACGCGATGGTGCGCCTGATCACCATCGGCAACTCCACCCAGGCCGCCTTCCAGCTCTCGGTCGGCAACACGGCCGAGCCGCTGCGCGGGCACCTGGAGCGCGCCGCCAGCCTGGTGCGCGCCGGCGTGGAGCTGGACCAGGCGCTGCACCAGACCGCCCGCGCCGTGCGCATCGAGGAGATGGCGCTGCTGGCCGCCATCCTCGGCCTGAGCGTGCGCTATGGCGGCCGGGCCGATCTGCTGCTGGAGCGCGTGGCCCACTTCATGCGCGACCGCGAGCAGGCCGAGCAGGAGCTGATGGCGCTGTCGTCCGAGACGCGGCTGTCGGCCTGGATCCTGGGCCTGCTGCCGCTGGCGGTGGGCTTCGCGATCGTCACGCTCAACGCGGCCTACTTCACCCGCATGTGGCAGGACCCGACCGGCCGCATGCTGCTCTTCGGCGCCGGCGGGCTGCAGCTCCTGGGCGCCGTGCTGCTGTACCGGCTGGCACGGCTGGATTGAGGGGAGGCGAGCGCATGTCCCCCACCGTCCTCTACGTGCTCAGCGCCGCGCTGGCCCTGGCCGCGCTGCTGCTGGTGGCCGGCGCCCTCGTGCGGCGCGAGGTGGCGCGCCTGCGCGGGCGCGAGGTGGTCGGCCGCGCCATCGAGCGCGAGGCGCGCGCCACGGCGGCCGCGGCG
>NZ_JBIQNC010000230.1:0-7101 GCF_044462705.1 Xenophilus sp. | reverse complement strand
TCGCCACTGCGTGGCGCTGCGTCTCCGTGCCGTCCTGCAGCGCGGGCAGGCGCGGGGCAAAGCGCGTGTAGTGGAAGGCCCCGACGGGCGGCGGCAAGGCGTCCGTGGTGGCGGGAGGGACCGGGCCGCCGGCGGCATCGGCGCCGCGGGCGCCGGGGACCGCGGCCGGGGAGGCTGCGCTCGTCATCGTCTGTCTCCTTCAAGAGCGGATGCGGGGAATTGTCCCGATGCGCCGCGGGCCGGGGTGTCGTAACTTCTTATGAAGTGTTGACCCTGATCCAACCCCGGAAGCCCGCATGAGGCGCTGGCGCATCCGTCCTTCCGCCCAGCCGCTGGCGCCGCGCCTGGTCAGCGGCGTGCTGGCGGGCGTCGGCACGCCCGAGCTGGCGGCGCGCTACCTGGCGGCGATGCAGCAGCAGTTGCCCGTCACCTTCTGCACCGTGTTCGCCGTCGGCGCGCACGGCCGGCTGGAAACCGTCTCCGCCGCCAGCACCTACGGCCAGACGGCCGAGCGCACCGCCGAGCGCTACGTGGCCCGCCGCTTCGACCGGCTCGACCCGCACATGGCCTGGCTGGCCACGCGCCAGCGCCCGGCGCGCATGCAGCTGTGGCTGGGCCACCACCGCGGCGACGAACTGGCCGACGCCGACTACCGCGCCGCCTGCTACGGCGACGTGGGCATCCGCGAGCGCGCCTCGGTGCTGATGCTGCTGCCCACCGGCCAGCGCGCGGCCGTGAGCTTCTACCGCAGCCTGGCGCAGCCCGAGTTCGAGGCCGGCGACTTCGCGCTGCTGGAGGCGCATGCCGGCCTGCTGGCCGACGCCACCGCCGCGCACGGCCGCATCGCCCTGGCCACCGGCGCCACCGTGGAACCCGGCTTCGCCGCGCGCCTGCTGGCCCTGAGCCTGCGCGAGCGCGAGGTCATCGCCCACCTGCGCGAGGGCCGCACCGCCAAGGAGGCGGCCCGCGCGCTGGGGCTGGAGCTGAGCACCGTGCGCACCCACCAGTACCGGGCGTTCCGGCGGCTGGGGATCCGGACGGTGAAGGAGCTGCTGCGGGGCGCGGGCGATCAGGTGGATCGCGACTGAGGCCGTCCAGCCATAGGCTCACTGCATCCCTTCGGTAGATGCTGCTCATTGGCGTCTGGCCTAGGGTTTGTAGCGAAAGCGCTGATTGCGGCGTGCCCCGCCCTGCAAGTTTCAATGCGGACGAATCTACAGGTTCGCTTCGGCCCAGATCAGGTTGCTGGCCTCGATCAACACGGTCGCCACATGGAGGTCTACCAGCTCGACGTGCTGTGCAGGGCGGCTCAATCTACCGCGGGGGTGTGGCGGGATCTGGCTACCGTAGTGCTTCTGAAGGTACAAGAGCCGTTTGGGTAGCCCGCGAATGGCTCTGAAGCCCTCGTCCTGCGAAACCTTCTTGATCATGTCAGCCATCGTGGCCTTGGCACGTTCTTCCGCCTCGTCGTTATCGATTTCGGCATCCTGAATATAAGCTTCCACGAAGTCTGCGACTGCCCCATAGAACTCCTCAGCCCAGTCCTCGGACACTGTCATGGTGCGAAGACAGCCGTCGCGCGAGTAGCACACGTGCAGTTCGTGATGAGCAATCGACCGAAGCTCTAACGAGTCGATCTGCGGCTGAACGTATGCACGCACCTTTTCTGGGGTGGGGAAGCGGGAGCCGGGTCGTTTCTCATACCCCTCTCGCCAGTCATTCGCGCGCAACGCCAGATCAATGAAGTCGTCTGGGTCGAACGCGATGAGTGAATAAAACACTGCGGCAGGCTTCTCAGCCTGGATGGCGGAGAGCAATTCCGCGGGTTCGAGTCCGATGGTCGGTGCACTATCTCCATGCGAGAGCGTGCCACGTATCACAGCGGTCTGAGTTTCTGCACACACGCTCCTGATGGAGTCCAGTACGGCTTGAAGAGGCTGTTGCTCAAAGGCCATGTCGTCGGAATTGTGGGCTGCTACTGGCTGGCAGCTATTGCGTGGAGCCGGCTTGACGACTTGTGATCGCCAGACGGACACAAGTGTCCAGGCCGTAACGTGTCGCTGAAATCAAGAAACGAGAACATGTCGAGGCGGATCTGTTCTCACCAACGACATCTGCGCCGCAGTCCATGCCGACGCCGGAGCCAAAACCGGACAAGCATGCTGCTCAGTCTTCGGGCGCCTCGTCCCCGGACGGACTGCGGGATGCCGCCTCGGCGGCGGATCGGCGCTGCCCCCCCATCTGCACCACCTCCTGTTCGATCGCCCCGAACAGCGACTTGCCGTCCAGCCCCTTCATCTCGATGCGGATGGTGTCGCCGAACTTCATGAACCCGGTCTTCGGCTCGCCGTCGAGGATGGTTTCCATGCTGCGCTTCTCGGCGATGCACGCGTAGCCCTTCGGCCATTCCATGCGGCCATTCTTCTCCACGCCGGGGTTGCTCACCGTGCCGCTGCCGACGATGCTGCCGGCGCGCACGTTGCGCGTCTTCGCGATGTGGGCGATGAGCTGGCCGAAGTGGAAGGTCATGTCGGGGCCGGCGTCGGTGAGGCCGACCTTGCGGCCGTTCCAGGTGCTCTGCAGCGCCAGGTGCACCCGGCCCTGCTCCCACGCCGGGCCCAGCTCGTCCAGCGTCACGGCCACCGGGCTGAAGGCGGTGGCGGGCTTGCTCTGGAAGAAGCCGAAGCCCTTCGCCAGCTCAGCCGGGATCAGGTGGCGCAGGCTCACGTCGTTGGCCAGCATCACCAGCCGGACGGCGTCCAGCGCCTCGTCGGGGCCGGTGCCCATCTTCACGTCGCCGGTGACGACGGCGATCTCGGCCTCGAAGTCGATGCCCATCGCCTCGCTGGGTACCACGATATCGTCGCAGGGACCGAGGAAGTCGTCGCTGCCGCCCTGGTACATCAGCGGGTCGGTGTAGAAGGAGGCGGGCACCTCGGCGCCGCGCGCCTTGCGCACCAGCTCCACGTGGTTGAGGTAGGCCGAGCCGTCGGCCCACTGGTAGGCGCGCGGCAGCGGCGCCATGCACTGCGCCGGGTCGAAGGGGAAGGCGTGGCGCGTGCGGCCGTGGTTGAGCTGCGTGGACAGGTCCTCCAGCTGCGGCGCCAGGAAGCCCCAGTCGTCCAGCACCTGCTGCAGCCGGTGGGCGATGCCGGTGGCGTAGTGGGCGTGCGAGAGATCGCGCGAGACGACGACCAACTGACCGTCGCGCGAGCCGTCCTTGAGGGTGGCGAGTTTCATGGGAGGGCCGGGCGCCAGCGACGGCGCCATGACTAAACTGGTTGGGCGGCCGGCAGTGTAGCGAGCGCCATGGATGCCACCCTTCCCCCCTTTCACGAGGCGCCGCGCCGGCCCTGGCGGGCGCTCGCGCTGCTGACGCTGGCCGTGGCGCTGGTGCACGTCGGCGTGCTCGGCCTGGCGCCGCTGGGCAACGAGCCCGAGGCGCTGCCGCTGACGCAGCACTTCAGCACCCGCACGATCGTGATCGCGCCGCCGGCGCCGGCCCCTGCGCCCGCCGCCGCGCCGCCCGCGCAGGCGGCCCCGGCGGCGGCCCCGAAGCGGCCCTCCGCCCAGTTGCGCAAGGCGCCGCGGCCCCGTCCGCCGCCCGAGGCCGCGCCGGCACCCGAGCCGCCGTCGCCCGTGCTGGCCGGCGACACGGACACCGAAGCGACCGCGCCGCCGTCGCCGGCCGAACCCGCGCCCCCGCCGGCAGAGCCGGCGCCCGCCGAGGCCGGGCAGGGCGAAGGCAGCGGCGCCCCGGCCGCGGCGTCAGGCCAGGGCGAGGCGTCCGGGGAGACCGGCGCCGGCGGCACCCCCGGCGCCACCCGGGCGCTGCAGGTGCCGGGCTCCGTCACCCTGGACTTCGCCGTCACCGGCCAGCAGGGCCCGCAACCGCTGTCGGGCGTGTTCGGCGAGCTGGTGTGGCTGCAGGACGGCGGCCAGTACAACGCCCGCCTGTCGCTGAAGATGCTGTTCCGCACCCTGCGCGCGCAGACCAGCGTGGGCCGCGTCGGGCCGGACGGCATCGAGCCGCTGCGCTTCTCCGACCGGCGCAAGAGCGAGGTGGCGACCCACTTCGTGCGCGAGGGGCCGGGTGCCGGCGAGATCGTCTTCAGCAGCAGCAACCAGCGCGTGCCCCTGGCGCCAGGCGCGCAGGACCGCCTCTCGGTGGTGATGCAGATCGTCGCCCTGCTGGCCGGCGACCCGGCCGCCTACCCGGCGGGCAGCCGCATCGCCATGCAGACGGCCGGCCCGCGCGATGCCGAGACCTGGACCTTCACCGTCGACGGCGACGAGACCCTGGACATGCCGGCCGGCCACTACCAGGCGCGCAAGCTCACCCGCCTGCCGCGCAAGGAGATGGACCAGAAGATCGAACTCTGGCTCGCGCCCGAGATCGGATGGTTGCCGGTGCGCATCCGCCAGACGCAGCCCGACGGCGATTTCGCCGACATGCAACTGCGCGGCATGGGCGCGCCGCGGCCTGCGGAGTGAACACCGTCACACAACGGCCACATACGGCGCGGCCGTTGCGCCTACAACACGTCGGCGCCTCTTGAAACTGGCGCGTTGATTGCTAAATGCCGAACATGTCCCTCATCGACACCCTGAAGCACCCCGCCATGCGCATGCTCTACGACTCCGAGGCCTTTGCCGTCGTCCACGTGCAGCCCAACGCGGACGACGCCCCCGTGGCGCCGCACGTGCCGGCCCTGGCGCGCGACGGCTTCGAGATCGTCGACAAGCGCTCCGGCAAGGAGGTGTACCTCGACGGCTCCTGGGCCGAGCTGTTCCAGCAGCAGATCGCCGCCTGGCAGCTCAACACCCCGACGCAGGAAGAGGTGGAGGACACGCTGGAAGGCTACGCCGAGCTGGCCCAGACCCCGGTGGTGATGCACTGAGCGGCCGGCCCGCCTCCCGGTCCGACGAGCCCCGCCCTGCGCGGGGCTTTTTGTTGGGTGAGCAATGAAAGAAAGTGCATGCTCACTTGTTGATTGAGCCTCTGTGGCCATACAGCCACGCGTACAGCGGCCCCGTCAGCACCAGCACCGCCACCAGCCGGCACACCTGGAAGGCGGTGACCACCGGCACGCCGAGCTGCAGCACCTTGGCCGTGATCGACATCTCGGCGATGCCGCCCGGCGAGGTGCCCAGCACCATCGTCGCCCAGTGCAGCCCGGTGGCGCGCGCCAGCAGCACCGCGAAGCCGCCGCACAGCACGACCATGACCACGGTGCCGCCGGCCGCCGCGGCCAGCCAGCGCGGCGCCGTGTGCAGGAACTCGCGCGAGAAGCGCACGCCCAGGCTCACCGCGATGACGAGCTGCGCCGCGTTCGACAGCCACAGGGGCACCGCCGACAGCGTGTGCCCGCCCAGCGTGAAGCCCATCGCCACCAGCAGCGGCCCGATGAACCAGGGATTGGTGCGCCGCAGCGCCTGCATCGCCAGCGCCCCGGCGCCCGTGCAGGCGGCCAGCACCGCCAGGCCGCCCCAGTGCACTTCGCGCGAGGCGGGAGGCAGGTTGTCCAGCCCGTGCAGGCCGCTCCACTGCATGGCGAAGGGGATGCCCACCGTCACCACCACCAGCCGCACGCTGTGGGCGGCGGCGACCAGGTCGGTGCGGGCGCCGGCGCGCTCGGCCATCAGCGTCATCTCCGAGGCGCCGCCGATGGCGCCGGCGAAGTAGCTGGTGGCGCGCATCGCCGGCGCGGGCACCTGCGGCATCCGGTGCGCGTGCAGCCGATGCAGCGCCAGGCCGAAGCCCCAGCCCAGCGCCAGCGCCCAGGCGATGGCCAGCGCGATGGCCCACCACAGCCCCGCCACCAGCGCGCCCACCTGCGGCGTGAAGTACAGGCCGAGCGCCGCGCCGATCACCCACTGCCCCGCGTTGCGCAGCGGCACGGCGCTGGCCGTCGGCAGCCCCGCGATGGACGCCAGCGACACCGCCAGCAGCGGCCCGATCATCCAGGGCAGCCGCGCATGCAGCACCAGGCACAGCCCTGCGGCGGCCAGGGCCAGCGCCAGGGTGGCGGCGGTGCGAAGCAGGTAGCGCGGGGAGAAGAAGAACAACGACAACGAGAAGAGGCGGCGGACGGCAGCCGTGCGGCAGCGTGGCCGGCATAGTATGGCGCGATGGCTGCACTGACCCTGTCCCTGCGCGCATCGCGCCGGCCCGCCGGCGCGATGCTGGCGGCGATCGCCCTGCTGCTGGCCGGCTGCGCGGCCGGCCAGCGGGCCTCCGACCCCGACGCCCCCGTGCCCGAGCGCATCGAGGCCCTGCTGCCGGCCGACGTGCTGGTGCTCGGCGAGCAGCACGATGCGCCCGAGCACCATGCGCTGGAGCGCGAGGCGGTCGAGGCGCTGGCCGCGCGCGGCCGGCTCGCCGCACTGGCGCTGGAGATGGCCGAGTCGGGCCGCAGCACCGCCCGGCTGCCGGCCGCCGCCACCGAGGCGCAGGCGCGCGCCACGCTCGGCTGGGACGCGAAGGCCTGGCCCTGGGAGGACTACGGCCCCGTCGTCATGGCGGCCGTGCGCGCCGGCGTGCCGGTGCTCGGCGCCAACCTGCCGCGCGAGCGCATGAAGGCCGCGATGGCCGACGTCTCGCTCGACGCGCAGCTGAGCCCCGAGGCCCTGGCCGCCCAGCGCGCCGCCGTGCGCGACGGCCACTGCGGGCTGCTGCCCGCCGCGCAGATCGAGCCCATGACGCGCATCCAGATCGCCCGCGACCGCGCCATGGCGCAGACGCTGATCAAGGCGCTGGAGCCGCGCGCGCCGGGCCGCACGGTGCTGCTCGTCACCGGCGCCGGCCACGCCGAGCGTGCCCTGGGCGTGCCGCAGCACCTGCCCACCGACCTGGTGGTGCGCACCGTGCGCCTGGCCGCCGGCGGGGGTGACGCCCCGGGCTTCGACGCCGCCTGGCGCACGCCCGCGCTGCCGGCCAGGGACTACTGCGCCGGCGTGAAGCCCAAGGGTTGACTGCTGGCCGTCAGAGGGCCGCGGAGCAGGCCATGCCAGGGCACCCGCGGAACTGGCTCTGCCAGGCCGCTGGGTGCGCCCCCTTGAGGGGGGATTCGACCGGAACGAAGTCCGGGAGAAACGGGG
>NZ_JBIQNC010000229.1:0-7163 GCF_044462705.1 Xenophilus sp. | reverse complement strand
GCGCCAAGAAAAAAGCCCCGAGTCTTGCGACTCGGGGCCAAATCCACCAATTGAGAGGGTGGAGGAGACAACCGGTGCGCACCTGAGTGCGCGTTGAAATAAAGTATAGCGAGGTCTTGCTGCGATGCAACAAGGCAATGGTGATTTACCCCACAACCTTTGCGCGAAGTCGACGGCTTTGTGATTTTTGACCGTCACCCGCGTATCTGAACTCGAGAAAGAAAGAGCGATTGCAATGGAGTGCACCGTCAGTTGGACCGGCGCCACAGGAACCCGATCGGCCATGGGTTTCGTCGCTGAAACGGGAAGTGGGCATGTGCTCACAATGGATGGCGCTCCCGACGCGGCCCGGCCCGAGAACGGAGGGCAGAACCTTGCTCCCCGCCCGATGGAGACCGTGCTCGCCGGCACGGGCGGCTGCACCGCCTACGACGTGGTCATGATCCTCAAGCGGGGGCGGCACCAGGTCGAGCGCTGCAGCGTCAAGCTCACCAGCGAGCGGGCCGACAAGGATCCCAAAGTCTTCACCAAGATCCATATGCACTTCACGGTGGCGGGCAAGGGCATTCCTGCGGCGGCGGTCGAGCGCGCGATCGCCCTGAGCCATGACACCTACTGCTCCGCCAGCATCATGCTGGGCAAGACGGCGGAGATCACCACGAGCTTCGACCTGATCGACCTCTGAGCGCCATGTGCTCAGATGCGGTGCGCCACCGTCGTCATGACACGGGCCGCCAGCCGCATCAGCGCCTTTGCCGGGCCGGGCAGCAGCGCGGCGCCTGATTGCTCGGCCCACTCGGCGTGCCGGGCCTCGTCCGCCTTCATCTGCTCCACCACGGCACGAGAGGCCGTATCGCCCTCGGGCAGGCGGCTCAGGTGGCCGTCCAGGTGGGCTTCGACCTGCCGCTCCGTTTCTGCCACGAAGCCCAGGCTCCAGGGATCGCCCAGACGACCGGCCAGCAACCCCAGGCCGAAGGCGCCGGCATACCAGAAGGGATTGAGCCGCGACCGGTGCGTGCCGAGCGCCTCGATGCGCGCCTGGGTCCAGGCGAGGTGATCCGTCTCTTCCTCGGCGGCTTGAAGCAGCTTTTTTTGCAATACGGGATCTCGCGTGGAGGCGGCCTGGGCGGTGTAGAGCGCCTGGGCGCAGATTTCTCCGACATGGTTGACCCGCATCAGCGCGCCGGCTTCGCGCCGCTGCGCATCGGTCAAGGGGCTGGCCGGTCCACCTTGAGGCATGGCGCGATGGGCATGAGGGGTGGCGAACAGAGTTCGCAATGCGGAATCGGCGGCAGCCAGCAGTGGATCGACGGGCGAGAGGGACATGCCCGCATTTGAGCGCAATCCAAGCGCCGGTTCTTTGGCGCAGGGAAAACAGGCCGGGCGAAGGGGCTGCGGTGCTGTTGCAGTGCTACAACGAAACGGACGGGCACTTCCGGATTTCTGCCAATTTGCTTTGCCCTTGTGCGGCGCCTCTGGTGCAATAGCAACAACTTCCCAAAAGGAGGTTGGCCCGGGGCCCGGTGGGAGCACAAGAAGTGCCAGCACGGTGAACCCTTCGCACCGGCGCCCTATGTCTTAACCTTGGAGAAACTTGCAATGAAAAAATCCCTCGTTGCTCTGGCTGCCCTGGCTGCTGCCGGTGTTGCCTCGGCGCAATCGTCGGTGACGCTGTTCGGTATCGTGGACGCCTCGATCAGCAGCGTGTCGAACAAGAGCGAGCTGGTGACCGATCCGTTCACCCTGCTGACCAACCCGTACGCCTACCTGTACCTGCCGGGCTCGCTGAAGACCAGCCGGACCGGCCTGAACAACAGCGCCTACAACTCCAGCCGCCTGGGCTTCCGTGGCGTCGAAGATCTGGGCGGCGGTCTGTCGGCCAGCTTCTGGCTGGAAGCGCCCATCACCAACGATGATGGCGCCACCGGTGTCTCCACCTTCGCTCGTCGCTCCACCGTGAGCCTGTCGGGTGGCTTCGGTGAAATCCGCCTGGGTCGCGACTACAAGCCGACGTTCTGGAACTACACGGTCTTCGATCCGTTCGGCACCGTGGGCGCCGGCACCGCTCTGATCCAGCGTGCCACGCCCGCGCTCGAGAACTCCAACGTTCGCGCCAGCAACTCCATCGGCTACTTCCTGCCCAAGAACCTGGGTGGCTTCTATGGCCAGGTGATGTACTCGTTCCACGAGCAACTGAAGGCTGACAACAACCTGCAAGACGCTCTGAACCCGAACAGCCGTGGTGGCCGTTACTGGGGTGGCCGCTTCGGCTACGCCAACGGTCCTCTGGACGTTGCTGTGGCCTACGGCGAGCAGAACAACGAGTCGGACTGGCTGACGGGCTACGACAACACGGCCAAGAACTTCAACGTCGGTGCCAGCTATGACTTCGGCGTCGTGAAGCTGTTCGGCCAGTACGCCCGCGTGAAGAACAAGGACGAGTACTCGGCGAACGAGCCCTGGTTCAATCCGTCGACCAAGATGGACGGCTACCTGCTGGGTGTGACGGTTCCCGTCGGCGCCGGTCAGATCCGCGCTTCCTACGGCCGCGTGAAGTTCAAGACCGATCGCGATCCGCTCGTGGCGCTGCTGGATCCGTACTACCAGTACGCCGATCCGAAGGCTGACCAGCTGGCTGTGGGCTATGTCCACAACCTGTCCAAGCGCACGGCTCTGTACGCGACGGTTGCCTACATCAAGAACAAGAACGGCGCGAACTTCAGCGCTGGTTCGGGCAACATCACCGCTCCGTTCGCGTCGACCTACACCGACACGGTGTTCGGCTCGTCGGGCGCCTATCGTCCGAAGACCTCCATCGGCTACGACCTGGGCATCCGCCACGCCTTCTGATCCCCCGCTGGCTCACGCCAGCAGGGATCGAAAGCCAAGGCCACTCCGCGAAAGCGGAGTGGCTTTTTCTTTTGGCGCATGCGATGGCCTTGTGTCCGAGTTTTTTCGTGCCCTCATTAGGTGCAAACCCCGTGCGCCGCCAGGCTCGGGCACGCGCCTTGCTCTGCTAGCATCCTTTGAAACTCGCTCCACTGAATGCTCGCTTTCGTATTGCGCCGCCTGATCCAGGCCGTGATCGTGATGGTCGCGGTGGCTTTCATCGCATTTCTGCTGTTCCAGTACGTGGGTGACCCGGTGGTGTTCCTGCTGGGGCAGGATGCCAAGCCCGAGCAGATCCGCGAGCTGCGCGTGGCGCTGGGGCTGGACCGGCCCTTCTTCGTGCAGTTCTGGCATTTCCTGCTGAACGCGGCCCAGGGCGAGTTCGGCCTGAGCCTGCGCCAGGGCGCAAAGGTGTCGAGCCTTCTGGCTTCACGCTTTCCTGCCACCTTCGAACTGGCCCTGGTGGCGGCCGCGCTGGCGCTCCTGATCGGCATTCCGATGGGTGTCTACACGGCGCTGCGGCGCGGCAGCTTCATGAGCCAGGTGTTCATGACGCTGTCGCTGCTGGGTGTGTCGCTGCCGACCTTTCTCATCGGCATCCTGCTGATCCTGGTGTTCGCGGTGCAACTCGGCTGGTTTCCGAGCTTCGGCCGCGGCGAGGTGGTGCAGGTCGGCTGGTGGCACACGGGCCTGCTGAGCCTGAACGGCTGGCATCACCTGGTGTTGCCGGCGGTGACGCTGGCGATCTTCCAGCTCACGCTGATCATGCGCCTGGTGCGCGCCGAGATGCTGGAGGTGCTGCGCACCGACTACGTCAAGTTCGCGCGGGCGCGGGGCCTGTCGAACCGGGCCATCCATTTCGGCCACGCCCTGAAGAACACGCTGGTGCCGGTGATGACCATCACCGGCCTGCAACTGGGCGGCCTGATCGCCTTCGCCATCATCACCGAGACGGTGTTCCAGTGGCCGGGCATGGGCCTGCTGTTCATCCAGGCCGTGACCTTCGCCGACATCCCCGTGATGGCCGCCTACCTGTGCCTGATCGCGCTGATCTTCGTGGTCATCAACCTGGTGGTCGACCTGCTCTATTTCGCGGTCGATCCGCGCCTGCGCGTGGGCAAGGCGGGAGGGCACTGAAGATGAGCGACCTGCGCTACCAGGCCGGCGGCCGTGCGTTCGCGCACATCGCCCGCTTCCATCCCGAACTGACGGCGCTGCGGCGCGACCTGCATGCGCACCCGGAACTCGGCTTCGAGGAGGTCTACACCGCGGCGCGCGTGAAGGAGTCGCTGCGCGCCTGCGGCGTGGACGAGATCCACACCGGCATCGGCAAGACGGGCGTGGTCGGTGTGATCCGCGGCCGCACCACGGCCAGCGGGCGCGTGATCGGCCTGCGCGCCGACATGGATGCGCTGCCGATGAAGGAGGACAACGCCGGGCTGCCCTGGTGTTCCGCCCGGCCGGGCCTCATGCACGGCTGCGGCCACGACGGCCACACGGCCATGCTGGTCGGCGCCGCGCGCTACCTGGCCGAGACGCGCCGCTTCGACGGCACGGCGGTGCTGATCTTCCAGCCGGGAGAAGAAGGCTTCGCCGGCGCCCGCGTGATGATCGAGGACGGCCTGTTCGAGCGCTTTCCCGTCGACGCGGTCTATGCCATGCACAACTGGCCCGCGATGCCGGCCGGCACGGTGGGCATCAACCGCGGCGCGATGATGGCCGCGGCCGACCGCGTCACCATCGACATCGCGGGCAGGGGCGGCCACGGCGCGCACGCCTACCAGACGGTGGACCCGGTGCTGGTCGCGGCGCACATCATCACGGCGACGCAGAGCATCGTCTCGCGCAACGTGCGGCCCATCGACGCGGCCGTCATCAGCCTGTGTGCCATGCAGGCCGGCGACCTGGACGCCTTCAGCGTCATCCCCGGCTCGGCCCGGCTGGTGGGCACCGTGCGCACCTTCAACGTGCGGGTGCAGAACCTGGTCGAGCAGCGCCTGCGCGACCTGTGCGCCTCGGTGGCCGCCGCCTTCGGCGCCACGGCCGAGATGAAGTACGAGCGCATCTACCCGGCCACCATCAACACCGCGCCCGAGGCCATGTTCGCCGGCGACGTGGCGGCCTCGATCGTCGGCGCGCACAACGTCGACCGGCAGCTGGAACCCAGCATGGGCGCGGAGGACTTCTCCTTCATGCTGCAGAAGAAGGCCGGCGCCTACCTGCGCATCGGCCAGGATGTGCAGGGCGGCGCCCACCTGCACAACGCGCGCTACGACTTCAACGACGAGATCCTGCCCCTGGGCGCCGCCTTGCACGCGGGCCTGGTCGAGCAGGGCATGCCGCTGGCTGACGAGGGCAGCCAGCCATCCGATGCGGCCGCCACCCGCGGCCGGCAGCCCGAGCCCGCCGCGACCGCGGCCACCTGAGTCCGTGAACTGCACGGCAACCACCCGAGGAGTGCTTCCATGAGCTTCAAGAAAAAAGTGGCCGCAGCGGCCGTCCTGTCCGCCCTGGCGACGGCGAGCCTGCTCGCGAGCGCGCAGACCATCCGCATCGCCAACCAGGGCGACGCGCTGTCGATGGACCCGCATTCGCTCAACGAGTCGCTGCAGTTGTCCACCACCGCCAACGTCTACGAGACGCTGACCGGCCGCAACAAGGACCTGAGCCTGGCCCCGCTGTTGGCCACGAGCTGGAAGCAGGCCTCGCCCAGCGTGTGGCGCTTCGAGCTGCGCAAGGGCGTCAAATTCCACGACGGCACGCCCTTCACCGCCGACGACGTGCTCTTCAGCCTGGCGCGTGCCGCGGGCGACGGCTCCGACATGAAGAGCAACACCAACGACATCAAGGAAGTGCGCAAGGTCGACGACTTCACCGTCGACATCGAGACCAAGGCGCCCTTCCCGGTGCTGCCAGATGTGCTCTCGACTGTGATGATCATGAGCAAGAAGTGGTGCATCGAGAACAAGGCCGAGAAGCCGGTGGACCGCCGCAAGGGCATCGAGAACACCGCCTCCTTCAAGGCCAACGGCACCGGTCCCTTCAAGCTGCGCGAGCGCCAGCCCGACGTGCGCACCACCTTCGTGCGCAACAACGACTACTGGGGCAAGATCGAGGGCAACGTGCAGGAGGTGGTCTTCACCCCCATCGCCAACCCGGCCACGCGCGTCGCGGCGCTCATCTCCGGCCAGGTGGACGTGATGGAGCCGATCCCGGTGCAGGACATCCCGCGCGTCAACGCCAGCCCGAACGCGCGCGCCGTGGTCGGCCCCGAACTGCGCACCATCTTCCTGGGCATGGACCAGAAGCGCGACGAGCTGCTGTACTCCAGCGTCAAGGGCAAGAACCCCTTCAAGGACAAGCGCGTGCGCCAGGCCTTCTACCAGGCCATCGACATCAACGCGATCCAGAAGACGGTGATGCGCGGCGCCTCGCGGCCCACGGCCCTGATGGTCGGCCCCGGCATCAACGGCTGGACCGAGGCCCAGGACAAGCGCCTGCCCTTCGATCCCGACGGCGCCAAGAAGCTGCTGGCCGACGCCGGCTACCCGAGCGGCTTCGAGGTGACGATGAACTGCCCCAACGACCGCTACGTCACCGACGCGCAGGTCTGCCAGGCGGTGGCGGCCAACCTGGCGCGCATCGGCGTCAAGATCAACCTGCAGGCCGAGACCAAGGGTACCTACTTCCCGAAGATCCTGCGCCGCGACACCAGCTTCTACCTGCTCGGCTGGACGCCCTCGACCTATGACGCGCACAACGCCATGAATGCGCTGATGCGCTGCCCCGACGACAAGACGGGCGACGGCCAGTTCAACCTGGGCTCGTACTGCAACCCGAAGTTCGACGAGCTGACGGTGAAGGTGCAGTCCGAGACCGACAAGGCCAAGCGCGACGCGATGATCAAGGAGGCCTTCCAGATCCACACCGACGACGTGGGCCACCTGCCGCTGCACCAGCAGTCGCTGGCCTGGGGCGTGAGCAAGAAGGTCACGCTGGTGCAGATGGCCGACAACTACATGCCCTACAAGTGGATGAGCATCAAGCCATGAATTGAACCACCCCCAGTCTTCGCGGACTTCGTTCCGCTACGCCAACCCCCTGCGGGGGCACCGCCTGCGGTCTGGCCAAGCCAGTCCCGCGGCGGTTCCCGCATGGCCTGCTCCGCGGCCTTCAGTGTGTTGGCGGCTCTTGTCGCACCCCGATGAAAACAACCCTCGCCCGCTGGTACGACAGCGACGTTGGCTACAGTTTCCGCACGTCGCCGGTGGCGA
>NZ_JBIQNC010000228.1:0-7176 GCF_044462705.1 Xenophilus sp. | reverse complement strand
CTCAGGCGTTGCGCGAGCGCCCGAGCAGGGCCCAGAGGATGATCGCGCCGAAGGTCGCGGTGCCGATGCCGCCCAGCGCGAACTGGCCGAACTTCAGCGTGAAGTCGCCGGTGCCCAGGATCAGCGTGATGGCCGCGACGATGAGGTTGCGGTTCTGCGAGAAGTCCACCTTGTTGTCGACCCAGATCTTGGCGCCGGCCACCGCGATCAGGCCGAACACCACGATGCTCACGCCGCCCATCACCGGCAGCGGGATCGCCTGGATCAGCGCGCCGAACTTCGGCGAGAAGCCCAGCAGCAGCGCGATCAGCGCCGCCACCACGAACACCGCGGTGGAGTAGATGCGCGTGGCCGCCATCACGCCGATGTTCTCGGCGTAGGTGGTCACGCCGGTGCCGCCCGCGCCGCCGCTGACCACCGTGGCGATGCCGTCGCCGATGAAGGCGCGGCCGATCAGCGGGTCGAGGTTGCGGCCGGTCATGGCCGTCACCGCCTTCAGGTGGCCCAGGTTCTCGGCCACCAGGATGATCGCCACCGGCGCGATCAGCAGCATCGCGCCGGCCTCGAACACCGGCGTGGTGAAGGTCGGCGCGCCGAACCAGGCCGCCGCGGCGATGCCGGAGAAGTCCATCGGCTTGCCCAGGCCCAGCCCGTTGGTCAGCAGCGCGTAGACCACGCTGGCCAGCAGCAGCCCCACCAGGATCAGCAGACGCTGCACCATGCCGCGCGTGAACACCGCCACCAGGCCGACGCTGAGGAAGGTCACGGCCTGCATCCAGGCATCGAAGTTGGTGGGCGCCATGTTCTTGATCGGCACCTGCGCGAGGTTCAGGCCGATCACCGCCACCACGGCGCCGGTGACCACCGGCGGCATGAAGCGCTCGATCCAGCCGGTGCCGACGGCCTGCACGATCGCGCCGATGACGATGTAGAGCACGCCGCAGGCGACGATGCCGCCCAGCGCGACCGCGAGGTTGGCGTTGGGCCCCTGGCCGCCGTAGCCGGTGGCCGCGATCACCACGCCGATGAAGGCGAAGCTCGAACCCAGGTAGCTGGGCACCCGCCCGCCGGTGACGAGGAAGAAGATCAGCGTGCCGATGCCGCTCATCAGGATCGCGATGTTGGGCGAGAAGCCCATCAGGATCGGCGCCAGCACGGTGGCGCCGAACATGGCGATCACGTGCTGCACGCCCATCGCGGCCGTCTGCGGCCAGGGCAGGCGCTCGTCGGGCGCGACGACGGCGCCGGGGCTCATGGCGACTTCGCGCCAGCTGAACAGGCTCATGGACATCTCCTCGGGTGTTGTTGTTGAAAAGAGGGAAGGCTCAGCGCGGCTGCAGGATCGCCATGGTCAGGCGCGAGACGCAGGTCAGCTCGCCGGCGTCGTTGCGCAGCTCGATCTGCCAGACCTGCGTGCTGCGGCCGCGGTGCACCGGCCGCGCGGTGCCGGTCACCCAGCCGCTGGCGGCGGCGCGCAGGTGGTTGGCGTTGATGTCCAGGCCCACGGCGCGCTCGCCTTCGGGGACGGAGAAGTGCGCCCCGCAGGAGCCCAGCGTCTCGGCCAGCACCACCGACACGCCGCCGTGCAGGATGCCGTAGGGCTGGCGGGTGCGCTCGTCCACCGGCACGCGGGCGGTGATGTGCTCGTCGCCCACCTCGAGGAACTCGATGCCCAGGTGTGCTGCCGCCGTGCCGGCCTGGCCGCGGGTGAGGATGTCGACCGAGATCTCTTTTTGCCAGATGCGCATGCGCTCTCCGAAAAAACATGGCGCCGGAACGGCGGCGGGCGCCGGGTCGCGAGACTATAGCCAGCCGCCGCTGGCGGCGCTGCGGGGCGAGGGCTATAAGTGGATGCATGGCCACTCCCGCACCGGGCACCGCAGCCGTCCGCTCG
This sequence comes from Xenophilus sp., assembly GCF_044462705.1. Lineage (NCBI taxonomy): Bacteria > Pseudomonadati > Pseudomonadota > Betaproteobacteria > Burkholderiales > Comamonadaceae > Xenophilus > Xenophilus sp. The sequence continues at coordinate 5,282 of NZ_JBIQNC010000228.1, read as the reverse complement.
CCGGCGGGCCGCCGCGTGCTGCGCGGGCTGGCCGTCGCGGCGGCGGCGCTGGCGGTGCTGCTGCTGGCCGGCATCGCGCTGCTGGCGGCCTGGCTGCCGGACGATGAGGCACTGGCCCGGCGCGCGGCGGCGGAGTTCGAGCGGCGCTTCGGCGTCGCCGTGAACGTGGGCGGCGCGCACTGGGCGCTGCGGCCGGCGCCGGTCATCGTCTTCGAGCAGGTCGCCACCCGCCAGCCGCAGCCGATCACGCTGCGCCGCCTCGCGGCCTATCCCTCGTGGCGCGCCGCGCTGTCGCGCCGCATCGAACTCGTGCGCGTGGAAGCCGAGGGCCTGGTGCTGCCGCGCGCCTCGGTGCGGGCCTTCCGCGGGCGCGAAGCGGCGGCCGGCGAGGCGCCGGCGGGCGGCGGATGGACGCTGGCGCCGGTCCCGGTGCAGCGCGTCGTGTTCCGCGACGCCACCTGGATCGACCGCCGCGGCATCGCCCTGGCCTACGACGGCGAGGTCGAGTTCGGCACGCAATGGCGCCCGCGCCGCGCCGTGGTCGAGCGGCCGGGCGTGACGCCGCCCGCCCGGCTGCGCCTGGCGCGCCAGGAGGAGCGCTACGACGACAGCGACGGCCGCGGCGACATGCTCACCGAGCGCTGGCGCGTGGACATCGACGTGGGCGGCGGCACCTGGAACGGCGAGGCCACGCTGACGGGTCCGCGGCAGGGCCGCCTGCGCCTGCAGGCTGCGCTGTCGCCGCGCGGTGTGGACCTGGAAGCGCTGGTGGGCGCCTTCGGCCGGCGCTCGGCCGTGTCGGGCCGCGTCGACGGCGAGACGACGCTGGAGGCCGAGGGCGGCCGGGTGGGCGAGCTGGTGCGCAGCCTGCACACCCGCACCCGCTTCACGGTGCGCCCGGCGACGCTGCGGCATTTCGACCTCGCGCGCACCGTGCGCACCGCCGGCCGCCAGCGCGAGGGGCAGACCGTGCTGGACGAACTCACCGGCGTGCTCGACACCCGGTCCACCGGCGACGGCGTGCGCCTGCGCTACAGCGGGCTCAAGGCGCGCTCGGGCGTGCTCGGCGCCAGCGGCCGCGTGCAGGTGCTCAACCGCCGGCTGTCGGGCGACATCGCGGTGGACCTGGTCGACGGCGTGGTCGGCATGCCGCTGCGCCTGGGCGGCACGCTGGACGCGCCGCAACTGTCGCTGTCCGGCGGGGCGCTGGCCGGCGCCGCGGCCGGCAACGCGGTGCTCCCGGGCGCGGGGGCGGTCATCGGCGCGCGCATCGGGCAGCAGCTTGAGCAGTGGTTCGACGACGACGATGAGGAGCGGGAGAGGGAGGAAAGGCAGCCGAAGGAGCAGGCGCCGCCGGCCGGGCCCGCCCGCCGGTGATGCAGGGGTGCGCTTCCTCCTACCCGCATCGCAGCCACGTCCCACACCGCCGGCGCCGGCATGCGCTAGGCTGGAAACCAAGCCGGGCCGGCCGCGAAAAGGCCGTTGCCTGCCGCCCCCGCGAGGTGCCGCCATGAACCGAACCCGTCCGTCCTCCGCGCCCATCACGCCGCTCTCGCTGGCGCCGGAGGAGCACGACGAGCTGGCCCGCACCGGCGCCCTGGCCGTCACCGCCGAGGGCAACGAGGTGCTGGCCGGCCTGAGCGCCGAGGAGAGCGACGAGTACCTGCGCTTCCTGCGCGATCCGCGCGAGGACGACGAGGCGGCCCGTGCGCGGCACCTGGCCCTGACGCTCAAGCTGGAGCGCGCCCGGCTGCAGCGCAGCGCCGAGCTGCCGGACGACGACCCGATGCACCGATGACACCTTCCCCCAAGGAGACGGCCATGACCACCCCTGCCGACGACGCACCGCGCGGCGACGCCTTCCGCTTCCCCACCGCCAAGCGGCCCGAGGCCGCCGAGAAGGTGCCCACGCCCGAGCGGCGGGAGCCCGACGAGCAGACGCTGGACGAAGGCATCGAGGCCTCCTTCCCGGCCAGCGACCCGGTGTCGGTGACCATCAGCCCGACGCCCTCCCCCGAGGCCGCCAGCCGCGGCGCCGCGCCCCGGCCGGCACGCGCCGCCTCATGGCGCACGCCGGCGCTGGCGATGGCCGCCTCCTCGGCGCTGCTCGGCCTGGGCCTGGCCGCGCTGCTCGGCAGGCGGCGCCGGCAGCGGCATGCGCTGCTGCGGCTGCCCTTCCTGCGCTGAGCGGCGTCAGGCCTTGGGCGGTGCGGGGATCTGCAGCCCGCGCTCCACCGCCGGCCGCCGGACGAAGGCGTCGAGCACGCGCGTCACGTTGGCGAAGTCGTCGAAGCCCACCAGTTCGCGTGCCTCGTAGAAGCCGATCAGGTTGCGCACCCACGGGAAGGCCGCGATGTCGGCCACCGTGTACTCGCTGCCCATGATCCAGTCGCGGCCCGCCAGGTGCCTGTCGAGCACGCCCAGCAGGCGCTTGGCTTCCGCCACGTAGCGGTCGCGCGGGCGCTTGTCCTCGTAGTCCTTGCCGGCGAACTTGTGGAAGAAGCCGAGCTGGCCGAACATGGGCCCGATCCCACCCATCTGGAACATCACCCACTGCAGCGTGTGCCAGCGCGCGGCCGCGTCCTGCGGGATGAAGCGGCCCGTCTTGTCGGCCAGGTACATGAGGATCGCGCCCGACTCGAAGAGCGCCAGCGGCTGCCCGTCCGGACCGTCAGGGTCGATGATGGCGGGAATCTTGTTGTTCGGGTTGAGCGAGACGAACTCGGGCGAGAGCTGGTCGTTGCTGCCGAAGTCCACGCGGTGCGGCTCGTAGGGCAGGCCGCACTCCTCCAGCATGATCGACGCCTTCACGCCGTTGGGCGTGGGCAGCGAGTAGAGCTGGATGCGGTCAGGGTGCCGGGCGGGCCATTTCTTCGTGATGGGGAAGGCGGACAGGTTGGTGGTCATGGGCGGCGAGGTCTCCGGGCGAAAAGGTGCAGGATGCCAGAAGGGCGAGGAATGCGCCGGCACGTCCCTTCGCCGGAAGACCCGGCCGCGGCGCCTCAACCCGCCACGATCACCTCAGCATCCGGCGCCTCGGCATGCAGCCGCGCGACCTGGTCGGCCCGCCGCGCCAGCACGGCACGCTGGTTGATGTAGCCCTTGTCGGTGATCTCGCCGCTGTCGGCGTGCGGCGGCGCGTCGAGCACCAGGGCGCGGGTGGGACAGCGGGCCGAGCCCAGGCCCTCGTCCAGCCGCCGGCGCAGCACGGTGCGCAGCGCCTCGGCCAGCTTCGCCGGCTCGGCCGCGCCCTGCGGGCTGGGGAAGACCAGCAGGCCGACGGCCTCGCGGTCGTGGCCGGTGAGCACCAGGTCCTGCACCCAGGGCGTGAGCTGCGACACCAGCTCGATGCGCAGCGGACCGACCGAGACCCAGGTGCCGCTGCCGAGCTTGAAGTCCTCCGCCACGCGGCCGTCGAACACGATGCCGCGTTCGGGCCGCTCGATGTCGAGCAGTCGGCCGGCGTCGCCGATGCGGTAGTAGCCCTCGGCGTCGAAGGCGGCCGCCGTCTCGCGCGGCATGTCGCGGTAGCCGGGGAAGACGGAGACGCCCTTGATGCGCATTTCCAGCTTGCCGCCGTTGGGCACGAAGCGCACTTCCATGCCGGGCAGCGGGTTGCCGATGCAGCCGGCGCCGTCGAGCGCCCAGTGCGCCGAGGTGATGGCCGGCGAGGTCTCGGTGCAGCCCCAGGAGGTGGTGAGCCACAGCGGCCGGCCGGGCCGCACGCGCTCGGCCAGCGCCTGCAGGCGCTGCCAGGTCGAGGGCGACAGCGCCGCCGCCGCGTAGAAGGCCAGCCGCAGGCGCGAGAGCACGTCCGCGGCCAGCGCCTCGTCGGCCTCCATCAGCGGCAGCATCATGTCGAAGCCGCGCGGCACGTTGAACCACAGCGTGGGCTTCACCTCGCGCAGGTTGCGCGCGGTCTTCTCGACCAGGCCCGGCGCGGGCCGGCCCTCGTCGATGTAGAGCGCGCCGCCGTGCGCCAGCACCATGTGCAGGTTGTGGTTGCCGCCGAAGGTGTGGCTCCAGGGCAGCCAGTCCACCAGCACCGGCCTTTCCCGTTCGAGGAAGCGCCAGGTCTGCGCCATCATCTGCTGGTTGGCGCACAGCATGCGGTGCGTGTTGACGGCCGCCTTGGGATGGCCGGTGGATCCGGAGGTCAGCAGGTACTTGGCGTGCGTCTCGGGCGTGATCGCCTCGAAGGCCTCGCGCACGGCCGGCGTCTCGGGCGTGGCGCGCAGCGCGGCGAGGTCGAGGCCGCCAGGCCACTGGTCCGCGTTCGCGCTGAAGACGCAGGGCACGTCCAGGTCGCAGGCGGCGATGGCGGGCCCGTAGACCTTCGCATCGGCGGCATAGACCAGCGCCGGGCCCAGCAACTGCAGCATGCCACGCAGGCGGCCGAAGTCCTGGGTCAGCCGCGAATAGGCGCTCGACAGCGAACAGCTCGCGCGGCCGATGTGCATCGTCGCGAGCATCACCACGGCGTGATCGATGGCGTTGTCGGAGAGGATGGCGATGGGCCGCTGGGGCGGCAGGTCCAGGTCGAGCAGGGCCTGCGCCACGCGGCCGACGTCGCGCCGCAGTTCGCCGTAGGTGAGGCGCCGCCAGCCGTCGCCGTCGGGCGTGCGTTCGGCCAGCGCAATGGCGTCGGGCGTCTCGCGCGCCCAGCGCTCGACCCATTCGCCGATGCAGCGGGCGTAGGGTTGCAGCGCGACAGGCGAGCGCAGCGAGAAGCTGCCGTCGTCGAAGTCGATGCGCACGGTGCGCGGCGGCGCGACCTGCGCCGGGTCGGCCAGGAAGTCGATGGCTTGCATGGGCTTGTCGTCTCCTCTACGGCAGCGTACCGCCGGCGCCCTTGGCGCGGATCAGGTCGATCAGCAGGTCGTCGCGGGTGCGCTCCAGCGCTTCTTCCCTGCGTGCGCCGCGCTCGTCGGCCACGCCCTGCACCACGCGGCCCTTCAGTTCCGCCGTCATCGAGGGGTCGCCCAGGTCGCGCCACCAGCTCTCGATCGGGCCGCCCAGGTGCTCCAGCAGGTGCGCCATGCCGCCCTCCCCGCCCGAGAGGTGCAGGTTCATGAAGGGCCCCATCAGCGCCCAGCGCAGGCCGGGGCCGTGCGCGATGGCGGTGTCGATGTCGGCCACGCTGGCCACGCCCTGGTCGACCAGGTGGAAGGCCTCGCGCCACAGCGCGGCCTGCAGCCGGTTGGCGATGTGGCCGAGGACCTCGCGCCGCACGTGGATCGGCCGCTTGCCGAGCGCGGCGTAGAAGTCCATCGCGCGCCGGA
>NZ_JBIQNC010000227.1:0-7197 GCF_044462705.1 Xenophilus sp. | reverse complement strand
CGGCGTGACGGCCGGCGCTTCGGCGGCGGCCTCCGGCGGCGCGCCTTCGGCCTCGGGCGCGGCGCTCCGGGGCGAGCTGCTGTAGTGGGCTGGCCTGCGCATCGTGGACCTCCGCAATGTGTCGGATGCAGGAACGACTTCACGGTAGCACGCTTCGTTGCGCCGTGCATGCGTTGCGGCATCATCCCCGGATGGCGGTCTTCATCGATACACACTGTCACCTCGACGCGCCGGAGTTCGGCGCCGAGGCGCCCGCCGTGAGCGAGCGCACACGCGCCGCCGGCGTGGCGCTGTGCGTCATCCCCGCCGTCGCGCCCGGCAACTTCGCCACGGTGCGCGAGATGGCGCACCGGCAGGGCGACGCCTACGCGCTGGGCATCCACCCGATGTGCACCGGCACCGAGGCGGAAGGACCTGCGCTGGACGCGCTGGCCGAGGAGCTGCAGCGGCGGCAGGACGATCCGCGCCTGATCGCGGTGGGCGAGATCGGCCTGGACTTCTTCGTGCCCGGCCTGGACGGCCCGCGGCAGGAGCGCTTCCTGCGCCGGCAGCTCGAGCTGGCGCGCGCGCACGGCCTGCCGGTGCTGCTGCACGTGCGCCGCTCGGTCGACAAGGTGCTGATGCACCTGCGCCAGGCCGGCGGCGGCGTGCCCTGGCAGGGCATCGCGCACGCCTTCAACGGCAGCGCGCAGCAGGCGCAGGCCTGCATCGAGCTGGGCCTGAAGCTCGGCTTCGGCGGCGCCGTGACCTTCGAGCGGGCGTTGCAGCTGCGCCGCCTGGCCGCCTCGCTGCCGCTCGAGTCGATGGTGCTGGAGACGGACGCGCCCGACATCCCGCCCTTCTGGCTCTACCGCACGCGCACCGAGCGCGAGGCCGGGCAGCCGCAGGGGCGCAACGAGCCGTCGCAGTTGCCGCGCATCGCCCGCGACATCGCCGCCCTGCGCGGCCTGGCCGTCGACGCGCTGGCGGCGGCCACCACCCGCAACGCCTGCGCCGCCCTGCCGCGGCTCGCGCCGCTGCTGGCGCCGGACGGCAGCGTGTAGCCGGCGTCCCATCGCCGTGTCATCGCCAGGCCGACGTGCCCTGTAGGCCGAAGGCGCAACCCGCCGGCAGGCCGCGCCAGGCGGCGTTTTTGGTGTCATCCTGCGGTGCATGGCAGGCGTTCGGCCTGTGTGGCACCACGCCACGGGCGCGATGCCCCATTCCACACAAGGAGAACCATTCCATGAAGCAAACGACTCTGCGATTCCTCCCCGCTGCCCTCGTGCTGGCGCTGGCCTCGATGGGCCTGACGGCCGTTGCGCAGACGAATGCCACCACCACCTCTGAGCCCACGGCGACCGAGAAGGCCAAGGAAGTCGGCCGCGACGTGAAGGAGACCGGCAAGGACGCCGTGGACGCCACCGAGCGCGGCGCCAAGAAGGCCTGGAACGCTACCAAGGACACCAGCGAGAAGGCCTACGACGCCACGAAGTCGGGCACCAAGAAGGCCTACAACGCCACCAAGAAGACCAGCAAGAAGGCCTACGACGCGACCAAGAAGGGCGTGGGCAAGGCCGTCGACGCCACCGAGAACGTCGGCCACAAGGCGGCCGAAGGCATGCGCAACACGGGCGAGAAGATCGGCGAGAAGATCCCCGGCACGCCGCAGCACGACGCGACCAAGCAGTAAGCAGGTTGCGAGAGCACCATGCATAAAAAGACCCGCTTCGGCGGGTCTTTTTTTGTCGCCGGGCCGCCCCAAGACAAAAAAAGCATCCCCTCGGGGGATCGGGCAAGCGCGAAGCGGTTGCCCGAGGGGTCTTTTTTGTCAGGCCGTCCGGCGCTGCACCATCGGCGTTTCGGGCACCGGGTAGCCCGCCGCGCCGAAGGTCTGCACGATGGCCTTGTGGGTGTCGAAGTAGACCTGCCAGTAGTGGTCGGTGTGGGTGTAGGGCCGCACGGCCAGCAGCGGGCCCTCGGGGGTGAACTGGAGGATCTCGACGTCCGGCGCCGGGTCCTTCGTCACGTTGGGGATGGCGGCCACCGCCGTCTTCAGCCGGGCGATGGCGTCGTTCACGTCCACGCCGTTGGCGACCTTGGCGGTGGTGTCCACCCGCCGCCAGCCCAGCGTGCTGTAGTTCTGGATGGTGCCCGAGAGCACGCTGTTGTTGCCCACCGTGGCGACCACGTTGTCGGGCAGCACCAGCGTGGTGCCGAACAGGCCCAGCTCCTTCACGGTGCCGGTCACGCCTGCCACGGCGACGAAGTCGCCCACCTTGTACGGCCGCAGCACCTGCAGGAACACGCCGGCCGCGAAGTGCGTCAGCAGCCCGCCCCAGGCCGTGCCGATGGCCAGCCCCGCGCCGGCCAGCAGCGCGGCGAAGGAGGTGGTGCGCACGCCGAACAGCTCCAGGATGGCGAGAATCAGCACCACGTTCAGCAGCACGCCGACGATGGACTGCAGGTAGCCGCTGAGGGTGGGGTCGATCGAGCCGCCGCGCTGCAGGGCGCCGCCCATCAGCCGCAGCGCCATCTTGATGAGCCAGCGCCCGATGAGCCAGGCCACGATGGCGCCCAGCACCTTCAGGCCGAAGTCCACGCCCTGCGTGGTGAGGAAGGCCCAGGCGGATGCCGCAGTGATGTTCTCCATGTTCCCTCTTCCTTCGTTTCTGGTTCGATGACGCCGACCCGCTCCGACGGCCCCGTGCAAGAAGGGCCCTGGCTGGAGGGGCTGCCGCCGCTCGTGTCGCCGCACACGGTGGTGCTGGTGCTCGGCAGCTTTCCCAGCGCCCGCTCCCTCGCGCAGCGCCAGTATTATGCGCACCCCCACAACCAGTTCTGGAAGATCTTGCAAGCCATCTGGCCCCAGGAGCCGCTGCCCGCGGACAGCTATCAGGAACGTGGCAGATGGCTGCTCGACCGCGGCCTGGGCCTGTGGGACGTCTACGCCCGCTGCTGCCGTGTCGGCAGCCTGGACGCCGCCATCCGCGATGCCGAGGCCAACGACATCGCCGGCCTGCACCTGCCGCGGCTGGCGGCCGTGGCGCACAACGGCGCCGAGAGCCACCGGCAGGCGCGCCGCGCGGCACCGCCCGGCGTGCCGGCCTATCGGCTGCCCTCCACCAGCCCGGCGCATGCGGCGATGCGCTTCGAGGACAAGGCCCGCGCCTGGCGCGAGGTGATGGTCCGCCACGGGCTGGTCTGATGGCGGGCCGCGCTCCCCTTTCTTCGTTGTTGCCCGAGGTCAATTTCTCCGACTGGGGCGACGTGCGCTACCTGCACCTGGGCACCGAATGGGTGCAGGGCTCGATGCGGCTGGACGCGCCCTACGAGATCGAGCTGGAGTACGTGCAGCGCATGATGGCCTGGCTGCTGTTCGTGGCGCCGGCCGAGGTGCCGAAGCGCCACGCGATGCAGCTCGGCCTGGGCGCCGGCGCACTCACCAAGTTCTGCCGCAAGCAGCTGCGCATGCGCACCACCGCCATCGAACTCAACCCGCAGGTGCTGGCCGCCTGCCGCGGCTGGTTCAAGCTGCCGCCCGAGGACGCGAAGCTGCGCGTGGTGATCGCCGACGCGGCCGGCGAGATCCGCAAGGACGAGTGGCAGGGCGCCGTCGACGCGCTGCAGGTGGACCTGTACGACCACGAGGCCGCCGCGCCGGTGCTCGACAGCGAGGCCTTCTACATCGACTGCCGCCGCCTGCTGACCGAGGACGGCTGCATGACCGTGAACCTCTTCGGCCGCTCGTCCAGCTACGAGCGCAGCCTGGCCAAGATCGCCGCCGCCTTCGGCCCCGAGGCGCTGTGGGCCTTCAAGCCCACGCGTGAAGGCAACACGGTGGTGCTGGCCCAGCGCAGCCCCGAGCGGCCGAAGCGCGAGCGCCTGGCCGACCGGGCGCAGGCGATCCAGACGCGCTGGGGGCTGCCCGCGCCGAAATGGTTGCGGGTGTTCAAGCCCGTGTCATCATGAATGGCATGAGCGCCGCGCCGGGCCGCCCCAAGCAAGCTCGCACCGCAGTGCGAAGCACGGAGGTTATCCAATGAGCGCAGTCCCTTCCGCTTCCACCCGTGGGCCCGAGGGGCCGCTGCAACTGCGCCAGCTCATCGAGTGGCTGGCGCGCGACGCCGTCATCTCGCCGGCCGAGGCGCAGCGCACCATCGCCCGCTGCGCGCAGGTGGAAAGCCGCCAGCACCCGCTGGTGCGCCTGGCCAACGTGGCGATGGCGCGCGAGGCCGACGGCAAGCCGCTGGACCTGGAATCGCTCACCCAGTGGCTGGCCGGCCGCGCCGGGCTGGAGTACCTGCGCATCGACCCGCTGAAGGTGGACGTGGGCAAGGTGGCCGACACCATGAGCGCCGCCTATGCCGAGCGCCACAAGGTGCTGCCGGTGCAGGTCACGCCCGCCGAGGTGGTGGTCGCCACCGCCGAGCCCTTCCTCACCGACTGGATCGCCGAGGTGGAGCGCCAGGCGCGCCGCACCGTGCGGCGCGTGGTCGCCAACCCGCAGGACATCCAGCGCTACACGGCCGAGTTCTTCGCGCTGGCCAAGTCGGTGCGCGCGGCGCAGAAGCTCGGCGGCAGCAGCGGCAGCGCCAGCTTCGAGCAACTGGTGGAGCTGGGCAAGTCCAACAAGCAGCTCGACGCCAACGACCAGAGCGTGGTGCAGGTGGTCGACTGGCTGTGGCAGTACGCCTTCGACCAGCGCGCCAGCGACATCCACCTGGAGCCGCGGCGCGAGCAGGGCGTGATCCGCTTCCGCATCGACGGCGTGCTGCACCCCGCCTACCAGATGCCGCTGGGCGTGATGAACGCCATGATCGCGCGCATCAAGCTGCTCGGCCGCATGGACGTGGTCGAGAAGCGCCGCCCGCTGGACGGCCGCATCAAGACCCGAAGAATGCGTGCCCCCACGCCCGGCTCTGCCGTGCTGCCCCCCGAGGGGGCGCAGCCGCCTTGGGGCGGCCCGGCGGCGGCTGGCGCGGCGGAGGAAGTGGAGATGCGCCTGTCGACCCTGCCCACCGCCTTCGGCGAGAAGATGGTGATGCGCATCTTCGACCCCGACAACGCCGTCAAGGACCTGGACGCGCTGGGCTTCCCGCCGCAGGACGCGCAGCGCTGGGAGCAGCTGGTGTCGCGGCCGCACGGCATCGTGCTGGTCACCGGCCCCACCGGCTCGGGCAAGACCACCACGCTCTATTCCACGCTCAAGCGCGTGGCGACGGAGGAGGTCAACGTCAGCACGGTGGAAGACCCGATCGAGATGATCGAGCCGGCCTTCAACCAGACGCAGGTGCAGCCGCAGCTCGATTTCGGCTTCACCGAGGGCCTGCGCGCCCTGATGCGGCAGGACCCGGACATCATCATGGTCGGCGAGATCCGCGACCTCGACACCGCCGAGATGGCGGTGCAGGCGGCGCTCACCGGCCACCTGGTGTTCAGCACCCTGCACACCAACGACGCGCCCAGCGCCACCACGCGGCTGATGGAACTCGGCGTGCCGGCCTACCTGATCAACGCCACGCTGCTGGGCGTGCTGGCCCAGCGCCTGGTGCGCACCCTGTGCCCGGCCTGCAAGCAGCCCGACGAGAGCCTCGACGCCGAGCGCCTGGCCGAGGTGGTGGCGCCGTGGAAGATCAACGGACAGGTCAGGGCCTACCGCCCGGTAGGATGCGTGGACTGCCGCATGACGGGCTACCGCGGCCGCATGGGCCTGTACGAGCTGCTGACCGTCACCGAGCCCTTCAAGAACCTGCTGGGCAAGGCGCCGAGCATCGACGCGCTGCGGCGGCAGGCGGTGGCCGACGGCATGCGCCCGCTGCGCCTGGCCGGCGTGCTGCGCGTGGCCGAGGGGCTGACCACGCTCGACGAAGTGCTCAGCGCGACGCCGCCGATCGAGTAGCCGCGGCCGCCCGCCGCTGGCGGCCCATAGGTGTTTTCCCTGGCGCTTCGCTAGGTGGAATCCACATCGAAGCTGACCGCATGCTGACTAAGAATTCACGGGTTTGATCTGTATCAGGAGAGCTTCGTGAAACTGAAAAGCCGCAAGGACTTTTTTGCGGGCCTGATGTTCGCGGTGGTGGGCGTGGCCTTCGCGTGGGGCGCGACCACCTACACCGTGGGCACGGGCGCCCGCATGGGGCCGGGGTACTTCCCGCTCATGCTGGGCATCCTGCTGGCCCTCATCGGCCTCGGCGTGATCTTCGGCTCGCTGGTCGTGGAGACGGCCGACGGCGAGCCGATCGGCAGCATCGCCTGGCGCCCGCTGGTCTTCATCATCGGCGCCAACGTGATCTTCGGCATCCTGCTGGGCGGCCTGCCCAGCATCGGGCTGCCGGCGATGGGACTGATCATCGCCATCTATGCGCTGGTCATCATCAGCGGGCTGGCGGCGCCGAACTCGTCTCTCAAGCTGTCGCTGATCCTCGCCACCATCCTGGCCGTGGGCAGCTACCTCACCTTCATCGTCGGCCTGAACCTGCAGTTCCAGGTCTGGCCGACCTTCATCACCGGCTGAGACCCGCACCATGGAATTGTTCGAACACCTCTCGCTCGGGTTCAGCCACGCGATCTCGCTGCAGAACCTGATGTACGCCTTCATCGGCTGCCTGCTGGGCACGCTGATCGGCGTGCTGCCGGGCCTGGGCCCGGTGGCCACCATCGCCATGCTGCTGCCGGCCACCTACGCGCTGCCGCCGGTGGCGGCGCTGATCATGCTGGCCGGCATCTACTACGGCTCGCAGTACGGCGGCTCCACCACCGCCATCCTGGTCAACCTGCCGGGCGAATCGGCCTCGGTGGTCACGGTGATCGACGGGCACCAGATGGCCAAGGCCGGGCGCGGCGGACCTGCGCTGGCGGCGGCCGGCCTGGGTTCCTTCTTCGCCGGCTGCGTGGGCACGCTGATCCTGGCCGCCTTCGCGCCGCCGCTGACCGAGCTGGCCTTCAAGTTCGGCCCGGCCGAGTACTTCAGCCTGATGGTGCTGGGCCTGATCGGCGCCGTCGTGCTGGCCTCCGGCTCGCTGCTCAAGGCGATCGGCATGATCGTGCTGGGCCTGCTGCTGGGCCTGGTGGGCACCGACGTGAATTCCGGCGTGGCGCGCTACAGCTTCGACGTCCCGGAACTGACCGACGGCATCGGCTTCATCGCCATCGCCATGGGCGTGTTCGGCTACGGCGAGATCATCTCCAACCTGGCCAAGCCGGAGGAAGAGCGCG
>NZ_JBIQNC010000226.1:0-7259 GCF_044462705.1 Xenophilus sp. | reverse complement strand
CGCGAGACCTTCGATGCGGTGCTCGACACCTGCGAGCGCATCGCGCGCGAGAAGTACGCGCCCTTCAACCGCCTGGTGGACACGCAGGAGCCGCAGTTCGACGGCGAGAAGGTGATCCTCCCGCAGGCCACGCACGACGCGCATGCCGCCTTCGTCGAGAGCGGCATGCTGGCCGCCGCGCAGGACTACGAGATCGGCGGCATGCAGCTTCCCTACACGGTGCAAGCGGCGGCCAACGCCTTCTTCGGCCTGGCCTCGGTGAGCATCGGCTCGAACATGCTCACCAGCGGCAACGCCAACCTGCTGATGGTGCACGGCACCGGGATGCAGAAGAAGGTCTTCGCGCTGAACGAGTTCTCGGGCCGCTGGGCCGGCACCATGTGCCTGTCGGAGCCGCAGGCCGGCTCGTCGCTGTCGGACGTGGCCACGCGCGCCGTGCCCGACGGCGAGGGCTTCGAGAACGACCCGCTGGGGCCGCGCTACCGCCTCACCGGCAACAAGATGTGGATCTCCTCGGGCGACCACGAGCTGACCGAGAACATCGTGCACATCGTGCTGGCGAAGATTCCCGATGCCGAGGGCAAGCTGATCCCGGGCGTGAAGGGCATCTCGCTGTTCATCGTGCCCAAGAAGCTGGTCGACACCGAGGGCAACCTGACCGGCGTGCGCAACGACGTGGCGCTGGCCGGCCTGAACCACAAGCTGGGCTGGCGCGGCACCACCAACACGCTGCTGAACTTCGGCGAGGGCAAGTACCCGGTCGAAGGCAGATCCGGCGCCGTGGGCTACCTCGTCGGCAAGCCGGGCCAGGGCCTGGCCTGCATGTTCCACATGATGAACGAGGCGCGCATCGGCGTCGGCACCGCTGCGGTGATGCTGGGGCTGGCCGGCTACTACGCCTCGCTGGACTACGCGAAGAACCGCCCGCAGGGCCGCCCGGTCGGCCCGGCCGGCAAGGACGCCAGCCGCCCGCAAGTTCGCATCATCGAGCACGCCGACGTGCGCCGCATGCTGCTGGCGCAGAAGGCGTACTGCGAGGGCGCGCTGGCGCTGGAGCTGTACTGCGCGCGCTTGGTCGACGAGCAGAAGACCGGCGCGCCCGAGGCGGCCGACGACGCACGCCTGCTGCTGGAGGTGCTCACGCCCATCGCCAAGAGCTTCCCCAGCGAGTGGTGCCTGGAGGCCAACTCGCTGGCGATCCAGATCCACGGCGGCTACGGCTACACGCGCGACTTCCCGGTCGAGCAGTACTGGCGCGACAACCGCCTGAACATGATCCACGAAGGCACCCACGGCATCCAGGCGGCCGACCTGCTGGGCCGCAAGGTGCTGATGGAGGAAGGCCGCGGCCTAAAGCTGCTGGGCGAGCGCATCGCCGCCACCGTGGACGCCGCGCTGGGCGTGGACGAACTGGCGCCGCACGCCAAGGCGCTGGCCGGCGCGCTGACGCAGATCGACCGCGCCACGAAGGCGGCGTGGACCACCGGCAACCCCGCCGAGGCGCTGGCCAACGCGGTGCCGTACATGCAGGCCTTCGGCCACACCGTCATCGCCTGGATGTGGCTGCAGGTCGCGCTCTGCGCGCTGAAGACCGACCCTTCGAAGGGGGCGGCCACGCTGGGCAGAATCGGCGCCATGACCTACTTCTTCCACTACGAGCTGCCCCGGATCGGCGCCTGGCTGAACGTCGTCGAAAGCCGCGACCCCGTGTGCGCCCAATTGCCCGAAGAGGCCTTCTGATGATGGCCCCCACGCTCATCGCTTCGCGTATCGCTGCCCCCCGAGGGGGCGCGTCAGCGCCTTCGGGCGGCCGGGCGGCACTGACATGACCGAACCGATTCCCGTCCCCACCGCCTCCGGCAAGAAGCGCCACTGGATCGAGCACCTGACCTGGGTGCTCATCTACGGCGGCCTGCTGGTGTTGATCCTCGGCATCGCCGTCGGCCGCGGCAACGAGGCCGTGGGCTGGGGCCTGGCCGTGCCGGGCGCCGTCGCGGCGGCCGTGGGCGTGGCGCTGATCTACGTGCGCTCGCGCATGAAGCCCTGACCCGATCCCTTTCCCATCCCAGGAGACACCGATGACCCGCACTGTCCAGCAACTCTTCGACCTGAAAGGCAAGGTCGCCCTCGTCACCGGCGGCTCGCGCGGCCTGGGGCTGCAGATGGCCCATGCGCTGGGCGAAGCCGGCGCCAAGGTCATGCTCAGCTCGCGCAAGGCCGACGACCTGGAGCAGGCCGCCGCCGAACTGCAGGCCGCCGGCATCGACGCGCGCTGGATCGCCGCCGACTGCAGCAAGGAGGAGGACACCCGCCGCCTGGCCGACGAGACGCTGCAGCGCCTGGGTGCGGTGGACATCCTCGTCAACAACGCCGGCGCGAGCTGGGGCGCCCCGGCCGAGCAGCACCCGGTCGAGGCGTGGGACAAGGTGATGAACCTCAACGTGCGCGGCTACTTCATCCTCAGCCAGCAGGTCGCCAACGGCTACATGATCCCGAAGAAGACCGGCCGCATCATCAACATCGCCTCCATCGCCGGCCTGAACGGCAACCCGCCCGGCATGCAGACCCTGGCCTACAACACCTCCAAGACGGCGGTGATCGGCTTCACCCGCACGCTGGCGGCCGAATGGGGCAAGTACGGCATCAACGTCAACGCCATCTGCCCGGGCTTCTTCCGCACCAAGATGGCCTCCGGCCTGATCGACCACCTGGGCGAGGACAACATGAAGGCCGCGGCGCCGCTGCACCGCCTGGGCGACGACGAGGACCTGAAGGGCATCACGCTGCTGTACGCCAGCGATGCCGGCAAGCACATCACCGGCCAGTGGCTGGCGGTGGACGGCGGCACCAGCGTGGTGCTGGGGGCGGCCTGACGGCGGGACGCCTCGCATGAGCCTTTCCTTCGGCGTCACGATCCCCTTCGTCGACCACCTGGGCTTCACGCTGGAGCGCTTCGAGGGCGGCGAATCGGAGCTGCGCTACACGCCGGCGCCGGAGCACACCAACAGCTTCGCCGTCGCCCACGGCGGCGCCTGCATGACGCTGCTGGACGTGGCCATGGCCACCGCCGCGCGCAGCGTGCAGCCCGAGATGGGCGTGGTCACCGTCGAGATGAAGACCAGCTTCATGCTGCCCGCCACCGGTCCGCTGATCGCCCGGGGGCGGCTGATGCACCGCACCGCCACGCTGGCCTTCGTCGAGGCGACGATCCACGACAGCCAGGGCCGCGCCTGCACCCACGGCACCGGCACCTTCAAGTACGTCAAGCGCCTGCCGGTGGCCGGCAAGACGATCCACGACCTGCAACCCCCCGCCACAGACTAAGCAAGGAGGCTATCCATGCCCACCAACAAGCAGATCCACCTGGCCAGCCGCCCCGAGGGCGAGGCCCAGGCCGGCAACTTCCGGCTCGTGACGGCCGAGACGCCGCCGTTGGCCGACGGCCAGGTGCTGGTGCGCCACCACTACCTGAGCCTGGACCCGTACATGCGCGGGCGCATGAACGAATCCAAGAGCTACGCCCAGCCGCAGCCCGTGGGGCAGGTCTTCCAGGGCGGCACGGTCGGCGAAGTGGTCGAGAGCCGCAACCCCAAGTACGCCGTGGGCGACAAGGTGGTCGGCTTCGGCGGCTGGCAGGAGTACAGCGTGGTCGACGGCAACCAGCCCGGCATGCTGCGCAAGGTGGACACCGCGCACGTGCCGCTGTCGCACTACCTGGGCGCCGTGGGCATGCCGGGCGTCACCGCCTGGTACGGCCTGGTGAAGATCATCGCGCCCAAGGCCGGCGAGACGCTGGTGGTCAGCGCCGCCTCGGGCGCCGTCGGCAGCGCCTTCGGTGCGCTGGCCAAGGCGCGCGGCTGCCGCGTGGTGGGCATCGCCGGCGGCCCCGACAAGTGCAAATACGTCACCGACGAGCTGGGCTTCGACGCCTGCATCGACTACCGCCAGCACCCGGACGCCAAGAGCATGAGCGCGGCGCTCAAAGAGGCCTGCCCGCAGGGCATCGACGGCTACTTCGAGAACGTCGGCGGCTACATCCTCGACGCCGTGCTGTCGCGCCTGAACGCCTTCGCCCGCATCGCGCTGTGCGGCATGATCGCCGGCTACGACGGCCAGCCGCTGCCGCTGGCCAACCCGGCGCTGCTGCTCATCAACCGCGTGAAGCTGGAAGGCTTTATCGTCAGCGAGCACATGGAGGTGTGGCCCGAGGCGCTGAAGGAGCTGGGCACGCTGGTGGCCGCCGGCAAGCTGCGGCCGCGCGAGTCGATCGCGCAGGGCATCGAGGCGGCGCCCGAGGCCTTCCTCGGCCTGCTCAAGGGCCGCAACTTCGGCAAGCAGCTGGTCAAGCTCATCTGACCCGAATCTGACCCGAGACACAGGAGGCGGACATGGACAGCGTCATCACCCATGAGGTCTTCAACCAGCCCGAGCCGCTGGCGGACTACGACCTGTTCGCCACCAACCGCGCGCTGCAGGACGCGCTGCGCTTCAACGCACCGGACCTGCAGCTCGCCCCGCTGCAGGCGCTGGGCCGCGAGCTGGGCAGCGCCGGGATGCAGGCCCATGCGCGCCTGGCCAACGTGCACACGCCCGAGCTGCGCACGCACGACCGCTTCGGCCGCCGCATCGACGAGGTGGAGTTCCATCCCAGCTACCACGCGCTGATGCAGACGGCCGTCGGCGCCGGGCTGCATGGCACGCCGTGGGCCGAGAACGAGGCCCCCACGCCTGCGGCTTCGCCTGCTGCGCTGCCCCCCGGGGGGGCTCTCGCGGCTCGGGGCGGCCCGTCGCCGCTCGGGCGCTCGCCCCACGTGCAGCGCGCGGCGGGCTTCATGCTCTTCACCGAGCTGGAGCCCTCGATCCTGTGCCCGATCTCGATGACCTACGCGGTGGCGCCGGCCCTGCGCGACAACCCGGCCATCCATGCCGAGTGGTCGCCCCTGCTGCAAAGCCGTGCGTACGACCCGGCGCTGAAGGTCTACCGCGACAAGCCCGGCGTGACCATGGGCATGGGCATGACCGAGAAGCAGGGCGGCTCCGACGTGCGCGCCAACACGACGCAGGCCGTGCGCGACGGCAGCGACGCCTGGGGCGAGCGCTACGCGATCACCGGCCACAAGTGGTTCTTCTCGGCGCCGATGTGCGATGCCTTCCTGGTGCTGGCGCAGGCGCCGGCGGGCCTCTCGTGCTTCTTCCTGCCGCGCGTGCTGCCCGACGGCACGCGCAACGCCATCCGCATCCAGCGCCTGAAGGACAAGCTGGGCAACAAGGCGAACGCCAGTTCCGAGGTCGAGTTCCACGGCGCCGCGGCGTGGCTGGTGGGCGAGGAGGGCCGCGGCGTGCCGCAGATCCTGGAGATGGGCACCATGACCCGCCTGGACTGCTCGCTGGGCACCAGCGGCCTGATGCGCCAGGCGGTGGCGCTGGCGCTGAACCACACCCGTCAGCGCAGCGCCTTCGGCAAGCCGCTGATCGAGCAGCCGCTGATGCGCAACGTGCTGGCCGACCTGGCGCTGGAGAGCGAGGCCGCCACCGCGCTGGCGATCCGCCTGGCGCGCAGCTTCGACCGGCAGGACGACGCGCACGAACGCCTGATGGCGCGCCTGCTCACCCCTGTCGCCAAGTTCTGGATCTGCAAGCGCGGCAGCCACCTGGCGCAGGAGGCGATGGAATGCCTGGGCGGCAACGGCTACGTGGAGGAGGGCGGCCAGGGCGTGATGGCGCGCATCTACCGCGAGATGCCGCTGAACTCCATCTGGGAGGGCGCCGGCAACATCATGGCCATCGACCTGCTGCGCGCGCTGCGCAAGGGCGACGCGGCGGCAGCGCTGGAACGCGAGCTGGCGCCGGCCCGCGGCGCGCACGCGGCGCTGGACCGCCTGGTGGCTGCGCTGCCGGCGCGCGTCGAGGCCATGGCCACGGAAGTCGAGGCGCGCCGCCTGGCGCAGGACGTGGCACTGGCCGTGCAGGCCGCGCTGCTGGTGCAGACCGCCCCCGAGGCGGTGCACGCCGCCTTCGCCGCCTCGCGCCTGGGCGGGGACTGGGGCCACGCCTTCGGCACGCTGGGCGCGGGCGTCGATGCCGGCGCCATCATCGAGCGCGCCATGCCGGGCGCGTAGGAATACGCCGCTTCCTGGCAACCGCCGGCATGCCACGGCGGCAGCCCCTGCGGCCGCAGACCTCCGCCCCATGCGGCCTGCGGCTGCATCGCCCTTTCGATTGCGTGCAATGTGGACAGCCGGCCACATGCTTGATCCCGTCCCGCCGGGCGCGCCAGCATCGGTGCTTCAGGAACCTGAAGGAGACCCGCCGATGCCTGCCCTGAGAGACGCCGCCGAACTGGCCGCCGAGGCCGCCCGGCCCTACCCGAACGACAGTGCCGAATACCGGCGCGCCCGCGTGGCCCTGCTGGCCGAGGAGATCGAACTGCGCCGCCGCATCGAGCACGTGGCCGCCATGCGCCGCGCGCTGCCGCCCGGCGGCGCGCCCGGCCAGGACTACCGCTTCCTCGACGAACAGGGCCGCGACCTCGGCCTGGCCGACCTGTTCGGCCGCCACGACACCCTGGTCACCTACTTCTGGATGTACGGCCCGCAGCGCGAACGGCCATGCCCCATGTGCACCGCGTTCCTCGGGGCCATGGACATCCCGGTGCGCGACATCACGCAGAAGGCGGCCTTCGCCGTGCTGGGCCGTTCGCCCGTGTCGCGGCAACTGGCCTTCGCGCGCGAGCGCGGCTGGCGCAACCTGCGCTTCTTCCAGACCGTGGGCGACGACTATGCGCGCGACTACCGCGGCCTGGCGCCCGACGGCAGCGAATGGCCGGCGCTGGACGTGTGGACGAAGGACGCGCAGGGCCGCGTGCGGCACTTCTGGGCCAGCGAACTCGGCGGCACCGAAGACCCGGGCCAGGACCCGCGCGGCGCCCCCGACCCGACGCCGCTGTGGAACGTCCTCGACCTCACGCCGGCCGGGCGGGGCGCCGACTGGTACCCCTCGCTGGAGTACGACGATGCGCACGGCGGCTGCCACTGAGTGCCCCCAGGGCCGGGCTGCGCCCAGCCCGCCCCCCGCGGGGGGCAAGAAAACTTGGGGCGGCCCGGCGTTTTCTTGAGAGCCGCTCGTTCGACAAGCGGGCGGCCAGCGGGTAGGGTGAGGGTTTCGCATCGCCCCCACGACGCCCATGCCCGACCTGATCCTCCATCACTACGCCAGTTCGCCCTTTTCCGAGAAGGCCCGCCTGCTGCTGGGCCACAAGA
>NZ_JBIQNC010000225.1:0-7261 GCF_044462705.1 Xenophilus sp. | reverse complement strand
CTAGCGTACTTTTGGATTCGATGTGAACTTTTGCACGAAAAGCCCTGAACCAAGATTTGCTGATGACAATTGTTAACTGATGTCGTGACAATGTGTATCTTGTACTAATAAAGATAGACAACACCTGTCATGAACCACATCCATCGCGTCATCTTCAACCAAGCCCTGGGCACGGCCCAGGTGGTGCCCGAGGTGGCGCACGCCCGCGGCAGCAGCACCGTCCAGGATGAGACGCCCGGGCGCGCCGGCGCGCCCGCCTTCCGTCTCTCGCCGACCGCCCGGCTGTGCGCCGCCGCGATCGTGTCCCTGGCGGTCGGCGGCGCCTGGGCCGCCGGCGGCACTGGCGGCGCCACGTACAGCGGCGCGGTCGCGGGGGGAGCCGGCGGCACATCCGCCGCCGGAGCGACGGGCGCCTCTGGCGTGGTCAGCAGCTTCCCGGTCGGCGGCGGCGGGGGCGGGGGCGGCACGAATCTCGGCACGGGCATCGGCAGCGCAGGCGGCCGAGGCGGCCAGACCGGCGCCCTCGGAGGCAACGGCGGCGCGCGCGGAGACCGGGTGACGCTGGGCGCCAGCACCCACAACGCCACGGGCTCCTCCGGCGGCAACGGCCAGTCCGTCGTGATTCCCTCAAACCCGGGATGGTCCGACCTGGGTGCAGGTGGCGGCGGCAGCGGCGGCGCGGGCCTGGCGGTCGACATGTTCTTCGGCATCCTTGCCACCCATACGGTCACCGGCAAGGCCCTGGGCGGCAATGGCGGCAACGGCGGCAACGCAGGCCTCAACCAGGACAGCTGGGGCGGTGGCGGCGGCGGCGGCGAGGGCGGCATGGGCGTGCTGCGCACGAGCGGCAATGTCGCTATCGACGTCGGCGCGTCCGCCCTCGGCGGGAACGGCGGCAACGGTGGCCAGGCCGGCGGCGGCGCCGGCGGCAGCGGGGGCGACGGCGGTGCCGGCATCGCCTGGTCGGGCGCCGGGACCGGTACGCTGACCAATGGCGGAGCCATCGCGGGCGGCAGCGGCGGCATGGGCGGCAAGGGCGCGGCCGGCACCGGCGCGCAGGGCCTCGGCGGCCAGGGCGTGGTCTGGGCCGGCTCCAAGGGCGGCACCCTGACGAACGACGCCGGCGGCAGCATGTCCGGCGGCGCGGGCCGCATCGGCGGCGACGGCGTGAGCCGCACGGGCGGCGGCAGCAGCACCCTCGCCATCCGCAACAGCGGCGTGATCAGCGGTGGGGCCGGCACGGCTGCCGGCGGCGCGGGCATTTCGGGCAGCAATCTGTCCGTCGTCAACAACGGCACCATCCGCGGCGGGCGGGCCGACGGCGGCACGGGCGCCCAGGCCAATGCCGTCACCTTCACCGGCGGCAAGAACACGCTGCAGATCAACACCGGCTCGGCCATCGAGGGCAACGTGGTGGCCGTGGCCGGCGGCGCGGACCAGCTCGTGTTCGGCGGGGCCGGGAGCGACAGCTTCGACGTGGGGCTGATCGGGAGCCAGTACCGCAACTTCGCCGGCCTGGAGAAGGCCGACGGCGGCACCTGGACGCTGACCGGATCGAGCAAGGCGGCCACGCCCTGGACGATCAGCGGCGGCACGCTGGTCGGCCATGCCGCCGCCTTCGGCAGCGGCAGCATCCTGAACGACGCCACGCTGGTGCTCGACCAGGCCGCCGACGTCAGCATGGCCAACACCCTGGGCGGCGACGGCAGGCTGGTCAAGACCGGCGCCGGCGCGCTCGCGCTGACGGGCAACGTCGCGCTGGCGGGCGGCGCCGAGGTCGCGGCCGGCATGCTGCGGCTGGGCGATGCGGCGGTCACAGCCGGCAGCATCACCGGGACGAAGGGCAGCAGCCCCCTGCTGGGCGCCGGCGGCCACGGCGGGACGGCGGTGACGGTGGAGGCCGGCGCCGCCGGCGCAGCCAACTTCGGCACCTTCACCGGCGGGGCCGGCGGCAACGGCGGCGTCGTCGCCCTGACGTTCGGCCAGCGCGGCGGCGACGGCGGCACCGGCCTGCACAACGACGCGGCGCAGGCCGCGATCGACAACGCCGGCACGGTGGCCGGCGGCGCGGGCGGCCGGGGCGGCATCGCCGTGCTCGTCTCCGGGCGGGGCGGCGACGGCGGCACCGGCCTGAACAGCACGGCCGGCGGCGTCACCATCCGGAACAGCGGTGCCGTCCAGGGCGGCGCGGGCGGCGCCGGAGGCATCGGCGCGGTCGGCGTGGCCAGCGGCGGCGGCAGCGGCGGCACGGGCATGGCCCTCGCCGGCAGCACGGTCGTGGTGAACAGCGGCAGCATCGCCGGCGGGAACGGCGGGCCGGCGGGCAACACGCTGATCGACCTCAACACGCCGGCCGCGGGCGGCGTGGGCATCGTCGCCAGCGGCGACGTCCGCATCACCAACGGCGGCAGCATCAGCGGCGGCCTGGCGGCGGGCGGCGGCGAACGGGCGGACGCGATCCGGTTCAGCGGCGGCGGCAACCGCCTCGAGCTGCTGAACACCTCGGCCATCACCGGCAATGTGGTGGCAACCGCCGCCGGCGACGACACGCTGGCGCTGACCGGCAGCGCCGACGGCGCCTTCGACGCCTCGGCCATCGGCGCAGCCGCGCAGTACCGCCACTTCACCGGCTTCGAGAAGGAGGGCACCAGCACCTGGACGCTGGCCGGCAGCACGACCGCCGTGACGCCCTGGCGGGTGACGGGCGGCGCACTGCGCATCGCCGACGACGCGGCGCTCGGCGACGCCGGCGGCGCGCTGACGCTGGACGGCGGCACCCTGCAGACGACGGCCAGCACCACCTCGGCGCGGGCCCTCACGCTGGGCGCAGGCGGCGGCACCCTGCACAGCGACACGGCGACCGTCCACACGGTCGCAGGCGTCATCGGCGGCAGCGGCGCGCTCGTCAAGGACGGCGGCGGCACCCTGGTGCTGGCGGCGGCGAACACGTACGGCGGCGGCACCACCATCGCCGCGGGCACGCTGCAACTGGGCGATGGCGGCACCGGCGGCTCGATCACCGGCGACGTGGCGAACCACGGCACGCTCGCCTTCAACCGCAGCGACGCGGCCACTTTCGCCGGCGCCATCTCGGGCAGCGGCGCGGTCGAGCAGCGCGGCGGCGGCACCACCACGCTGGCCGCGGCCAACGGCTACACCGGCGGCACGCGCATCCTGAACGGCACGCTGGCCGGCCACGCCGCCAGCTTCGGCAGCGGCGCGATCGTCAACGACGCAGCCCTGGTCATCGACCAGGGCACGGCGGCCGGCTTCGCCAACGCGATGTCCGGCAGCGGCAGCTTCACCAAGACCGGCGCCGGCGCGCTGGACCTCACCGGCGACAGCAGCGCCTTCACCGGCGCCAGCCGCGTGGCCGCGGGCACGCTGGCGGTCAACGGCCGGCTCGGCGGCACGCTGAGCGTGGCCGGCGGCGCCACGCTCAAGGGCAACGGCACGGTGGGCAGCACGGTGGTCGAAGGCGGCGCGCTGGTGGCGCCCGGCAACTCCATCGGCACGCTGCACGTGGCCGGCGACCTGACGCTGGCCAGCGGCGCCGCCTACCAGGTGGAGGCCTCGCCCGACGGCCGCAGCGACCAGATCCTGGTCAGCGGCAGGGCGACCGTGCAGGGCGCCTCCGCCATCGCGCTGCTGGCCGACGGCAACTGGAACCCCTACGGCAGCTACACCATCCTGAAGGCGGACGGCGGCATCGCCGGCCAGTTCGGCGCCGTTCATTCCAACTTCGCCTTCCTCACGCCGACCATCGAGTACGGCGCGCAGACTGCCTCGCTGACGCTGATGCGCAACGACGTGCGCTTCTCCGACGTGGGCGTGACCTGGAACCAGAAGGCCAGCGCCGGCGCGATCGAGCCGCTGGCGGCCACGCCGCTGTACCGCGCCGTGGTGCAGCTCGACCGGTCGAACGCACTGGTGGCCTTCGACCAGCTCTCGGGCGAGCTGCACGCCAGCGTGAAGTCGGCCGCGGTGGAAGACAGCCACCTGGTGCGCGACACCGTGCTGGACCGCGCACGCCAGAGCCTGGGCGGCGTCGGCACCGCCGCCGCCGGCGCCACGCAGTTGAGCGAAGGCAGCCAGGGCAGCGTGTGGGCGCGCGCCTACGGCGGGCGCACCGAGGCCGGCGGCGACGGCAACGCCGCCAACAGCGAGCGCAGCACCAGCGGCCTGCTGATCGGCGCCGACCGGCGCGTGGGCGAGAGCGCCCGCGCCGGCGTGTTCGCCGGCTTCGGCCACACCCGCCTGGACGCCGGCCAACGCCGCGGCGAGGCCAGCGGCGACGCCTGGCACCTGGGCGCCTACGGCGGCGCGCAGTGGGGCGCGCTGGGCGTGCGCGGCGGCGCGAGCCTGAGCCGCCAGTCGCTGACCACCCAGCGCACGGTCGCCTTCACCGGCGTGACGGACGGGCTGCGCGCCAGCTACGCGCTGCGCACGGTGCAGGCCTTCGGCGAGGTGGGCTGGCGCATCGACGCCGGCGAGCGCACCGCCTTCGAGCCCTTCGCCAGCCTGGCGCACGTGGACGTGCGCAGCGGCAGCATCAACGAGCAGGGCCTGGGTAGCGGCGCCGCGCTCAGCGGCCGCGGCGACAGCACGAAGACCACCTTCGCCACCCTGGGCCTGCGGGCGTCCACCCGCGCCAGCCTGGGCGGCGTGGAGGCGACGCTGCGCGGCTCGGCCGGCTGGCGGCGCGTGGTGGACGGCGATGTCACGCCCAGCGCCCGCCTCGGCCTGTACGGCGGCCTGAGCCAGTTCACGGTGCTGGGCACGCCGCTGGCGCGCGAGGCCTTCGTGCTGGACGCCGGCGTGGACCTGAACCTGGGCCGCAACATGACGCTGGGCGTCACCTACGGCACGCAGTTCACCGGCGGCACCACCTACAACGGGCTGAAGGCGGACATGCGCTGGACCTTCTGACCTGACCGCGCAGGCCGGCCCGGCGGCGCGCGGCCGTCAGCCGGCCGTCCCGTCCAGGCAGGCCGCCGCCAGGCACAGGTCGGCCCAGGCGCGTGCCTTGTCGGCCGGGTTGCGCAGCAGGTAGGCCGGGTGGTAGGTGGCGACGAGCTGCACGCCCTCGCCCAGCGCCGGCAGCGCATGGACCTGGCCGCGCAGGCGGCCCAGCGGCTCGGTGCGGCCGAGCAGGCGCTGTGCGGCCAGCGGCCCCATGGCCAGCACGATGCGCGGTGCCAGCGGCGCGGCCCAGGCGGCGAAGCCGGTGTCGAAGTCGGCCTCGTCCTCGCCGGCCGGCGCCGCGACGGGGCCGGGCCGGTGGGCGCGCAGCAGGTGCACCGGCGCCGGGCCGGCCGGCAGGCGCAGGGCCTTGAGCATCTGGTCGAGCAGGCGGCCGGCATCGCCCGCCAGCGGCGGGCCGTGGCGGCCGTCGGCGCCGGGCGGCATGTCGGCCACCACCAGCCAGCCGCCCTGCGCGGGCGCGTCGGCCTGGGCATACAGCCTCTGCGGCGGCGCCAGGCGCAGCGTGCCGGCCGCGGCGGGCGGGTGGGCGGCGGGCGCGGCGGGTGGATTCGGTGCGGCGGTGCGCGCGGGCGGCGCCGGTCGATGGGGCGGCGGCGAAGGCTCGGGCGCTTCCACCACGGCTGCTGCCGCCACGTCGGCATCCGGCGCTGCGCGCACGGCGACAGGCGCAGGCGCCGCCGCGGGCAGCCAGACCTTGACCCCCATCTCCTCCAGCATGGCGCGCCGGCGCGCATCGAGCAGCAGGGTCACAGGCGAACCTCCGCGCTGCGCGCTGCGGTGCGAGCGCCTTCGGGCGGCCGGGCGGCGCTCATCGCTGCAGGCTCCCCCAGGCGCTGGCAGGCTCGTTCAGGCGCAGGCTCATCACGATGGCGTCCTCGCGCCGGCCGGCGAAGCCCGGGTAGTAGCCCTTGCGCACGCCGACGCGGCGGAAGCCGTGGCGCAGGTAGACCTCCTGCGCGCGCCGGTTGCCGGTGCGCACCTCCAGCCACAGCCACTGCGCCTGCTGGCCGCGCGCCCAGCCGGCCAGCGCCTCCAGCATCAGCGGCGCCCAGCCCTGGCGCTGGAAGGGCGGCGCCACGGTGATGTTGAGCAGGTGCACCTCGTCGACGCCCTTCATGGCGATGAAGTAGCCGATCAGGGTGCTCTCGCCGCCGCGGGGCCGCCCCAGGGCGGCGAGCGCCCCCTCGGGGGGCAGCGAACCACGCACGGCGGGGAGCGTGGGGGCCACACTCCCGCCACCCTCGAGCACCTGGCAGTGGTAGCCGGCGTGCAGCGAATCGATGAAGTTGCCGCGCGTCCACGGATGGCTGTAGGCGAGCTGCTCCACCGCCACCACGCGGTCGACGTGGTCGATCGTCATCGGCCCCAGGCGGGCTTCGCTGGCGTCGAGCACCGCGCTCATCCCGCCGCCTCCCTGGCCGCCGCGCGCTCGGCCGTGGTCTGCGCGACCTTGTCGCGCACGTAGAGGGGCCAGGCGCGCTCCGGCGGCACGGCAGCGCCGGCGGCCAGCAGCGCGGGCGCCAGGCGCAGGATCGCCGCCGCGGTGGGCAGCGCCTGCACGCGCGGCGCATCCTGCGGCAGGCGCTCGCCGCAGGCGGCGAAGGCGTTGCCGGCCAGCGTCCAGCCGGCGGGGACGGCCACGTCCTCCGGCGACAGCAGCCGCGCCTCGGCCGCGGCGGCGCCGAGCGGGTGGACGCTGCCGTCGAAGGCATGTGCGGCGGCATAGACCTCGCCCATGCGCGCGTCGAGCACCGCCACCACGCGCTCGGCACCGGCAGCGTGGTGCGCCTCCTCGGCCACGGCGTGCAGCGTATCGACCGGCAGCACCGGCAGGCCGGCGCCGAAGGCCAGGCCCTGCGCCACGGCGCAGGCGGTGCGCAGCCCGGTGAAGGAGCCGGGGCCGCGGCCGAAGCAGACCGCGTCCAGTTGCCCGATGGCGAGGCCCGCCTCGGCCAGCAGCGCCTGCACCAGCGGGATCAGGGTGGCGGAGGATTCGGCGCCGCCCGGCCCGCTGCGCGCCAGCACGGCGTCGCCCCGGCGCACGGCGACGGACAGCACCTCGGTGCTGGTGTCGAAAGCCAGCAGGCTAGGGCCTGTGAGCGCCATGGAAGGGGTCGCGAAGCTCATCGCAGCCCGCCCATCAAGGCGCGCGACGCCGTGCGTGCGTCCGCACGCACAAGGAGCGCAACGCCGAGGGGCGGGCTGGGATGAGCTTCCCTCCGGGTTGCTTCGCAAAGGGGCCGTCTGCGGCGTTGCCCGCGCTTGCAAGGCGCCA
>NZ_JBIQNC010000224.1:0-7268 GCF_044462705.1 Xenophilus sp. | reverse complement strand
GGGTCGGCCAGGGCCTTCACGGCCACGCCCACCACCTTGTTCTCCTTGCCTTCCACCTTGCGCAGGTACATGTCCTGCACCGGGTTGTGCGCCTTGCTCATGGTGAAGGCGCCGCGCGGGCTGTCGATCTTGGCCTTCTGGATGGCGGCGGACAGCTCGGCCTTCTTGCCGAAGTCGCCCTTGGTGGCGGCCAGGCCGGCGCCGAGCATCTGCGCGGCGTCGTAGCCCTGCACCGCGTACACGTCGGGCTGCAGCTTGAAGGCCTGGGCGTAGGCGGCGCGGAAGGCGTTGTCCTTCGGCGTGTTCAGGCCGTCGGCGTAGTGCAGGGTGGTCAGCATGCCCTGCGCGGTCTCGCCCTGCGCGTCCAGCGTGCCGTCGGTCAGGAAGCCGGGGCCGTACAGCGGGATGCTCTTGTTCAGGCCCGCTGCCGCGTAGTCCTTGACCAGCTTGACCGCGCCGCCGCCGGCCATGAAGGAGTACACCGCGTCGGGCTTGGCCGCCGCGATCTCGGTCAGCAGCGCCTGGAACTCCACGTTGGGGAAGGGCAGCGTGAGCTGCTTGACCACCTTGCCGCCGTTCTTCTCGAAGCCTTCCTTGAAGCCGTTGACCGACTCGTCGCCGGCCGCGTACTTCCAGGTCAGGGTGATGGCGGTCTTCTTGCCTTCCTTGGCGGCCACCACGCCCATGGCGTAGGCCGGCTGCCAGTTGCTGAAGCTGCTGCGGAAGATGTTGGGCGCGCACATCGGGCCCGTCACCGCGTCGGCGCCGGCGTTCGGGATGATGAGCAGCGTGCCGCTTTCCTTGGCGGCCTTGGCCATCGCCATCGCCACGCCCGAGTGCACGGTGCCGACGATCACGTCCACGTTGTCGCGCTTGATCAGCTTGTTGACGTTGTCGGTCGCCTTGGCCGGGTCGGACTCGTCGTCGACCTTCACGTATTCGATCTCGCGGCCGCCGAGCTTGCCGCCCTGCTCCTGGACGTACAGCTTGAAGCCGTTCTCGATGGCCACGCCCAGCGCGGCGTAGGTGCCGCTGAAGGGCAGCATCAGCCCCACCTTGATCTTGCCGGCGCCCTGGGCGGCGGCGGTGGCGGCAAGGCTGGCCAGCGCCAGGGCGGTCAGGGTGGTGCGTGCGATGCGGATGCTCATGCCTGTCTCCTCGAGTGGTTGAAATTACTTTAGCACTAAACTATTCACGGCTCAAATAAGTATTTGCCCGGGGCGGGCGCCTCAGGCGCCCGCGGGCTGCGCCATGAACCCGGCGGCGGCCGAGATTACCGCCCCGGGCTGGTCGCGATGCGGGGAATGCCCGCACTGCGGCAGTTCCAGGACCCGGGCGCCGGGCACGCGCGCGGCGATGCCGTGCACCTGGGCCAGCGTGCCGTATTCGTCGTCCAGCCCCTGGATGGCGAGCACCGGGCAGCGGACGCCCTCCAGCTCGCCTTCGATGTTCCAGCTGGCGAAGGGCGGGTGCAGCCAGATGCGGTTCCAGCCCCAGAAGGCCGAGTCCACGTCGTCGTGGTAGCGGGCCAGGCGCTCGCGCAGGCCGGCCTCCAGGTAGGCCTGGCGCGCGATCTCGATGTTCTTCACCGTCACCTCTTCCACGAAGATGTGCGGCGCCAGCAGCACCAGGCCCTGCACGCGCTGCGGGAAGCGGGCCGCGTACAGCAGGCCGATCGAGCCGCCGTCGCTGTGGCCGAGGAGCCAGGGCGGCTCGGCCAGGCCGATCGCGTCGAAGAAGGCGGGCAGCACCTCGTGCGCCTGGCGGTGCATGAAGTCCACGTCCCACGCTTCGTCCGCCGCGCGCGGCGTCGAGCGGCCGTAGCCGGGGCGCGAGAACACCAGGCCGCGCACGCCGGCCTCGGCGCACAAGCGGTCGGGGAAGTCCTTCCACATCGCCACCGAGCCCAGGCCCTCGTGCAGGAAGACCACCAGCGGCGCGCCGCCTTCGCCCGCCTCGCGCGGGCCGATCCAGCGGTGCTCGATGCGCACCGGCCGGCCGCGCCAGTCGATCTGCGCGAACTGCGTCGTCCCCGCTTCGCTCACTGCGCCGCTTCCTTCTCGCGCAGGCGGAAGCGCTGGATCTTGCCGGTGGCGGTCTTGGGCAGCTCGTCGAGGAACTCGATGATGCGCGGGTACTTGTAGGGCGCCAGGCGCTCCTTGACGAAGGCCTTCAGCTCGGCGTCGGTGGCCTGCCGGCCGGCCTTGAGCACGACGAAGGCCTTGGTCTTGGTCAGCCCCTCGGCGTCGGGCGTGCCGATCACGGCCGCCTCCAGCACGGCGGGGTGCTGCATCAGCGTGGCCTCCACCTCGAAGGGCGAGACGTAGATGCCGCTGACCTTGAGCATGTCGTCGCTGCGGCCGGCGTAGGTGTAGTAGCCGTCGGCGTCGCGCACGTACTTGTCGCCGCTCTTGGTCCAGGCGCCCTGGAAGGTCTCGCGCGTCTTCTCGCGGTTGCCCCAGTACATCAGCGCGCTGCTCGGGCCCTGGATGTAGAGGTCGCCCACCTCGCCGTCGGCCACCGGGCGGCCGTCCTCGCCGCGCAGCTCGATCTCGTAGCCGGCGACCGGCTTGCCGGTGGTGCCGTAGCGCACGTCGCCCGGCCGGTTGGAGAGGAAGACGTGCAGCATCTCGGTGGAACCGATGCCGTCGATGATGTCGCAGCCGTAGTGCGCCTTGAAGCGCTGCGCGATCTCCGCCGGCAGCGCCTCGCCGGCCGAGGAGCCCATGCGCAGCCGCACCGCCTCGCGCGGCGGCAGGGCGGGCGAGGCGAGCATGCCCGCATAGCCGGTGGGCGCGCCGAAGAACACGGTCGGCGCATGCTCGGTGTTCGTCCAGCGCTTGAAGACGGCGTCGGGCGTGGGCCGCTCGGCCATCAGCACCACCTTGGCGCCCACCGAGAGCGGAAAGGTCAGCGCGTTGCCCAGCCCGTAGGCGAAGTACAGCTTGGCGGCGGAGAAGCACACGTCGTCCTCGGTGATGCCCAGCACCGCCTTGCCGAACAGCTCGGCCGTCCACCACAGGTTGCCGTGCGTGTGCACGGTGCCCTTGGGCTTGCCGGTGGAGCCGGAGGAGTACAGCCAGAAGCCCGGATCGTCCGCCGCCGTGGGCGCGGGCGCGGCCTGCGGCGCGGCGGCGCCCAGCGCCTGCGCGAAGTCCTGCATGCCGTCGGGCAGATCGCCCGCGGGGTCGGCGACGAAGGCCGCCCGCAGCTCGTGCGGGCCCTTCTCCATCGCTGCCTGCAGCGTGGGCAGCAGCGCGCCCGACACCAGCGCCGCCTGCGCCCGGCTGTGCTCCAGCATGTAGGCGTAGTCGTCGGCGGTGAGCAGGGTGTTGACGGCCACCGGCACCACGCCGGCGTACAGGCAGCCGAGGAAGGCGACCGGCCAGTCGTTGGTGTCCAGCATCAGCAGCAGCACGCGCTCCTCGCGCCGGATGCCGGCCGCGGCCAGCGCGGCGGCCAGGCGGCGCGAGCGCTCCTCCAGTTGCGCATAGCTGAGCGTGCCGCGGTCGTCCACGTAGGCGATGCGCCCGGCACGCCCGCGGTTCAGGGTGAACAGGTGCTCGGCGAAGTTCAGGCGGCTCGGGGGGGTCATCAGGAGGTCTCCAGTTCGTCTCGTTCGATCGCGGGGCGCGCCGCTCAGGGCTGCAGTGCTTCCAGCACGGCGGGGCCCGCCTGCACGGCCGCGCGCCGGTGGTAGAAGTCCAGCGCGCGCAGGCCGCCCAGCTCGGCGCCGCCGCCGGCGCGCCCCGGGCCGCCGTGCAGCGACATCGGCATCACGTTGCCGTGCCCGGTCTGGGCCTGGGCCACCTCGGGAGTGATGACGTGCACGCGGCCGTGGCTGGCCGCCAGCGCCGTGGCGAGGCGGGCCAGTTCGCCCGCGTCCTCGCCGTACAGCGAGGCGACCAGCGAGCCCTGGCCGCGCTCGGCCAGCGCCTCGGCGTGCGCCAGGTCGCGGTAGGGCATCAGCGTGGCGACCGGGCCGAAGACCTCGACGTCGTGCACCGCCTGCGCCGCGTCGGGCGTGCGCGTGCCCAGCAGCACCGGGCCGATGCAGGCGGCCACCTGCGGGTCGGCGTCGATCAGCGGGGCGGCGCGGTCGTCGTGCAGCACCTGCGCGGCGCCTTCCAGCGCCTGCAGCCCTTCGCGCACCGATGCCAGTTGCGCGCGGCTGACCAGCGAGCCCATGCGCACGGATTCGTTGCGCGGGTTGCCCACGGTGGTCTTCGCCAGGCGCGCGCCGATCGCCTCGGCCGCCGCGTCGTAGGCCGCCTCGGGCACCAGGATGCGGCGGATGGCGGTGCACTTCTGGCCGGACTTGACCGTCATCTCGCGCACCACCTCCTTGACCAGCAGGTCGAAGGCCGGCGAGCCGGGCGCGGCGCCGGGCGCCAGCACGGCGCTGTTGAGGCTGTCGGCCTCGATGTTGGTGCGCACCGAGTGGCGCGCCACCGCGTCGTGGCCGCGGATCGTCGCCGCCGTCTCGGCCGAGCCGGTGAAGGAGAGCACGTCGAAGGGCTTGAGCTGGTCGAGCAGCCCGGCCGAGCTGCCGCACACGACCGACAGCGCGCCGGCCGGCAGCACGCCGGCCTCGACCACGTCCCTGACCATGCGCTGCGTCAGCCAGGCGGTGGCCGTGGCCGGCTTGACGATCACCGGCACGCCCGAGAGCAGGGCAGGCGCCGCCTTCTCCCACAGCCCCCACGAGGGGAAGTTGAAGGCGTTGATGAACAGCGCCACGCCGCGCGTGGGCACCTGCACGTGCTGTGAGAGGAACACCGGCTCCTTGCCCAGCTTCGCCGGCTCGCCGTCGCGCAGCGCGCGGGCGTCGCCCAACGCGTCGCCCCATTTCGCGTACTGGCCGATCGTGAAGATCGCGCCGTCGATGTCCACCGCCGAGTCGTTCTTCACCGTGCCCGAATTCGCGGTGGCGATCTCGTAGTAGGCGTCGCGGTTCGCCTGCAGCACCTTCACGATGGCGGCCAGCAGCCCAGCGCGCTCGCGGTAGGTCAGGGCGCGCAGCGCCGCGCCGCCGGTGTCGCGGGCGAAGGCGAAGGCGCCGGCCAGGTCCAGGCCCGTCGCGTCGACGCGGACCAGTTCGGTGCCCAGCACCGGGTCGAACAGCGGCGTGCCGGCGCCGGTGCCCGGCTGCCAGCGGCCGCCGACGTAGTTGGAAAGAAGCTCGGTCATGGTTCAGGCACCCTTGGTGAATTCGATCTGCCCTTCGGGCAGGAGATAGAGGACGAGCGCGCGGCCCTGGCGCACGGTGGGCCGGTGCGCGCTGCCGGGCGGGTAGACGCACCAGCCGGCCGGCCGGCCGTCGAAGGTGGCCTCGCCGCCCTGCGGCAGGATCAGGTCGATCTCGCCGCCGGGATGGGTGTGGTGCGGGCCGGCGATGTCGTTCATGTCGACCACGTCGACGGAGAAGCGGTGCAGCGCGTCCTCGGCCTTGAACACCCGCCCGTAGCGGATGCCGCCGCCCTCGCGCTCGCACAGCCAGCCCTCGGCCACGCCCTGCTCGCAGGCGGCCTTCAGGCAGGCGTAGGTGGTGCTGCCGGGGCCGTGCTCGCGGTTGAGCCAGGCGTCCAGCTCGCCGTCCAGCGGCCGGCCGGCCAGTTGGGCGGTCAGGGTGGCGACCAGCGCGTGAAAATCTTCCTTGGCCATCGTGGTGGTGTCTCGCGGGGTTGACACGCCGGCTTGTGGCTTCCGGCGATGTGCAGTATCTTGCTTGCACGCGAACCATAAAAGTCGCCGGACCCCCTGTCAAGCAATATAGTGCATGTTTGGTGTTAACCCTAGGCCGCGCGACCCCCGAGGAACTGACTTCATGACGGACCAGGAATCCGCCCTTGCCGTGCGGCCGGCGCAGGAGCACGCCGCCGAGCCCGCCGAATCGCGCGACCCGCTGCTCACCGCCGTGGGCGAGCGGGTGCGCAGCCTGCGCGCGCGCCGCGGCCTCACCCGCAAGGCGGTGGCGCTGGCGGCGGACGTTTCCGAGCGCCACCTCGCCAACCTGGAATACGGCACCGGCAACGTGTCGATCCTGGTGCTGCAGCAGGTGGCCGGCGCGCTGCAGTGCTCCATGGCCGAGCTGCTGGGCGACGTGACCACCAGCTCGCCCGAGTGGCTGCTGATCCGCGAGCTGCTGGAGAACCGCTCCGAGGCCGACCTGCGCCGGGTGCGCATGGCCATCGGCGAGCTGCTGGGCACCGCCGCGGTGGACCCGGCGCGCTCGCGCCGCATCGCGCTGGTCGGCCTGCGCGGGGCCGGCAAGTCCACCCTGGGCCAGATGCTGGCCGACGACCTGGAGCTGCCCTTCATCGAACTCAGCCGCGAGATCGAGAAGTTCGCCGGCTGCAGCGTGCGCGAGATCCACGACCTGTACGGCACCAACGCCTACCGCCGCTACGAGCGCCGGGCGCTGGAAGAGACGGTGCAGATCTACGGCGAGGTGGTGATCGCCACCCCCGGCGGCATCGTCTCCGACCCGGCCACCTTCAACGAACTGCTGGCGCACTGCACCACCGTGTGGCTGCGGGCGCGGCCCGAGGAGCACATGGGCCGCGTGGCCGCCCAGGGCGACGTGCGCCCCATGGCCGCCAGCCGCGAGGCGATGGACGACCTCAAGCGCATCCTGGACGGGCGGGCCGCCTTCTATTCCAAGGCCGACCTGCAGGTGGACACCAGCGGCCGGACGCTGCAGCAGGCCTTCGAGGCGCTGCGCACGGCGGTGCGCCAGGCGATGGCCGAGGCCGGATAGACCGGGCCGCCCTTCCTTGAAGACAAAAAAACGCGGAAGGGGTTGACGCGCCCGATGACATGCACGATGATGCATGTCATGGATGCACAAAAATGCATGTCGCATCCGGCCTGACCCCCACCGCCGCCACGCAGGAGACTTTCCATGACCCAGACCGCCGCCCCCCGCGTCGACTACCGCACCGACCCGACCCAGTACAAGCACTGGAAGCTCAGCACCGAGGGCCCGGTGGCCCGCCTGGCGCTGGACATCGCCGAGGACGGCGGCCTGCGCCCCGGCTACAAGCTCAAGCTCAACAGCTACGACCTGGGCGTGGACATCGAACTGCACGATGCGCTCAACCGCATCCGCTTCGAGCACCCCGAAGTGCGCACGGTCATCGTCACCAGCGACAAGGACCGCATCTTCTGCTCGGGCGCCAACATCTTCATGCTGGGCGTCTCCAGCCACGCCTGGAAGGTGAACTTCTGCAAGTTCACCAACGAGACGCGCAACGGCATCGAGGACT
>NZ_JBIQNC010000223.1:0-7389 GCF_044462705.1 Xenophilus sp. | reverse complement strand
TGCAGAAGATGACCCTGTCCACGCTGCAGGGCATGAACGTGCGCATGGAGGACCTTGCCAACGCCTTCGCCCGCTCGACCGTCAGCGCCGCCGAAGCGGTGCGCGGCGCCGCAGCAGCAGCGGCGTCCGCGCCGGCGGAGCCGCCGCAGCCGGCACCCGAGCCGCCGCCCCCGCCCGCCGCGCCCGAGCCCGTGCAGGACGAGGCCGATGCCGAGGAGGAGCAGGAGCAAGAGCAGCCCGCCGACGCCGCTGCGAAGCAGGCCGAGGCGCCGGCCGCCGCGCCGGGCGTGATCGACCCGCTCCAATGGTGGGGCGCACTCACCCAGCAGTTCCGCGAGATCGCCAGCAACGCATTGCAGGACGCGGCCCACCTGCGCATGCCGGTCATGCCGGGAGGCGATGCAGGCGCCGCCAGTGCGAAACGCAGGAAGGCCGCCGCCCCCGCTGCCGCGCGCAAGACCCCGGCGAAGAAGAAGGCGCCCGCAGCAGCACGCGCGCCGGCCCGCAAGACGGCCGCGCGTGCACGCCCCAAGGCCAAGGCCGCGCCCGCCTCCCGTCGATGACCCTCACACCCGCCGGCCGCCGTGCCGGTCCCTGCCGCCCATGAAGCTGTTCCCCTCCGGCCACGCCACCCATCCGCAATGGCGCATGGCCGCCGGCCTCGTGCTCGCCCAGTTGCGCGCACAGATGGCCCTGCCGGACCACGAGTCCGCCCCCACCCTGGGCCTGCTCTACATCACCGACCACTACGCCGCCGAGGCGCAGGAGATCCTCGACCACCTCGCCGCCGAGCTGCCCGAAATCACCGACTGGGCCGGCACCGTGGGCGCCGGCATCGTCGCCAACAACGCCGAGTACATCGACGAGCCCGCCCTGAGCGTGCTGCTGGCGGCGCTGCCCGGCGACCAGTACCGCGTGTTCTCCGGCGTCGCGCCGCTGACCGCCGGCGCCGGGCCGAACGCGCGCTTCCGGCCGCACACCGCCCTGGTGCACGCCGACGGCGAGACGCCCGACCTGCCCGACCTCATCGCGGAGATTGCGGGCCGCACCGACACCGGCTACCTCTTCGGCGGCCTGTCGTCCGGGCGCACCGGGGCGCTGCAGTTCGCCGTCGGCGGCAACGGCAACCTGCGCGGGCAGGGCGCAGCGCGCGGCGTGTTCCGCGGCGGCCTGTCGGGCGTGGCCTTCGGCGCCGGCGTGCGGCTGGTCTCGCGCGTCACCCAGGGCTGCCAGCCGGTCGCGGCCGAGCGCGAGATCACCGGCGCCGACGGCAACCTCGTGCTGACGCTCGATGGCGCGCCGGCGCTGGACGTGTTGCTGGCCGACCTGAACGTCTCGCTGGAGGACGACCCCGAGCAGGCCATCGAGACCGTGCGCGCCACGCTCGCCGGCCTGGCCTCGCCCGGCGCCGACGGCGGCCGCCGCACGCGCCACCTGGGCGCCGACGTGCGGGTGCGCCACATCATCGGGCTCGACCCCAACCGCCGCGGCGTCGCCATCGCCGACCAGGTCGAGTCCGGCATGCGCCTGGCCTTCGTGCGGCGCAGCGCCCAGGCGGCCCGCGCCGACCTGATGCGCATCTGCGCCGAGATCCGCGAGGAACTGGAGCCGCAGGAACAGAGCCTGGCCGTCGCGCGCGCCGTCGCCGCCACCGACGCCGAGGCCGCGCCGCACCCCGCGCGCCGCATCGCCGGCGCCGTGTACGTGAGCTGCATCGGCCGCGGCGGCCCTCACTTCGGCGCGCCCAACGCCGAACTGCAGATCGTGCGCCACGCGCTGGGCGACGTGCCGCTGACCGGCTTCTTCGCCGGCGGCGAGATCGCACGGCACCACCTGTACGGCTATACCGGGGTGCTGACGGTGTTTGCGACCGACGATTGAGTTTCTTGCCGCGGTTGCGGCTTCAAGCGGCGTTCTGGGTTCTCACGCCTCGGGAATGTCGTGGCCGGCTTCTCGTACGGCCCGTGCCCAGCGCCGGATCGTCGCGCGCAGCGATCGCTGCGCCTGGTCATCCAGAGGCATGGCCTGCACCAGTTGAAGCACCTGCGCGGGCCTGACGTAACCATGCTCGAACAGCGCCATGCAGAACTCGCGGTCTTTCTCGCGTCTGGCGGCGGCCTTGGCCAGGAAGAGATCGAGAACGTCCAGGCAATAGCCCAGCCGCCCCCCGGTGTTGGCATTCTGGACTCGATGCACACGCTGCATCCAGTTCGTCGGCAATGTCGCAGTCTCCGGCCCCACGCCTTGCGCGTAGTACCCGTGGGTCTGGTGAAACTGCGAGCCTTCGCCGATGGCGCCATCGATCCTTTCGGCCAGCTCCGGTGCTTGGAGCGGATAGATATCGGCTTCCATGGACACGGTGAACACCGCTTCGGGGGCGGGCACGGGGCCGAGCATGGACTGGCTTCCGATGATCACGAACTCGTACTGGTCCGTGATGTCGCCGCTGGCGCGGATGATGTGTTCCAGTTCTTCCCGCGTCACGGCTGCTCCCAGGCTTCCACTCCCTCTTGGGCATCACCCATCTCCACGCCCTTCCTGAGCGCGTTGACCTGCTCCAGGATGCGCTGACGCGTCTCCTGCGGAAGCACCGTGACGAGCGGCGAGGCCTGCCGTAGCTGCTGGGCATGGCGGGTGCGGCCGAGCACCTTGCGCCAGGCCCTTGCCTGCAGGACGTCCAGCCACTCCCGCCACAAAGCGGCGGAGCGGGCATCGCCGGACGCCAGCCAGCGCCTGGCGGTGTCCTGTGCCTGCGACACCAGTCCCGGATCGGCCTTGGCCAGGCGCACGGCTTCCTCGTGCAGGGCCAGGCTCTGCAAGTCCTGGAGCCGATGCCGCGTCTCGTCGACCGAAACGCGCACCTGCACCACAGGCGCAGCACGCCGGGATCGCCCTGCGGCAGAGTCGGCCGGCGGCGGCTGCAGCGTGTCGCCTGCCAGCAGCGCCAATTCGCCGCCGATGCCCAGCACGGACATGACCCGCAGATAGGTGCCGATGGACGGTGCGGGATCGCCGGACTCCACGGCCCGCAACGTGTTGCGGGCGATTCCGGCCCGCGCGGCCATGTCGACCGTGCCGATCCCATGCGCTTTGCGTAGGCGCCTGAGGCGGTCGCCCAGTTGCAGCAGCAACTGGCGCTCCAGGACAGGGCTGATTTCCGAAACACTCATCTGGTCGTATTTTTAATCAAAATATTTATTTTTGGTCAAAAAATTGGTCAAACAGCCAATGGCCGAAGCAACGGATACGAGCCTTCGGCCGACGCGTCAAGGCAGGCCCCGAGGTGCCGGGACCGTGACATCTGACGACAATCTGTGTCAAGAAGTGTGTCGTCAAGTCTGGCTTCAACCTTCTCTTTCTCAGAATTCCCTCGAGGGTGACGCTTTCGTCTTCGTTGCCCAGCATTGAAAACGCCGCGCACGGCTGCGGCTCCGAGGAGAAATCTGATGAATAAATTCTTTCGTTCTATATGGAGCGAGTCGCGGGGCGCGTGGGTCGCTGCATCCGAAATCGCCAGGGCGTCCGGCGGGCTCCGCAGCAGTCGGGTGGGGTCGGGACTGGCTTCGGCATTGCTGGGTTTGGTGGCGGGGACGGCGCAGGCCGATGTGTCGCTGGAGGCGGCGACCCCTACCGCGGGTACCACGGGCGCTGTCTGTTCCCGCGCGGGAAGCACGGGAAATTGGACTTGCCAGATCCCGACGGCGGGCGGCAGTTTCGCCACCGTCAGCGGCATCGCGGACAACGCCGGTGTGCCGGACGCAACGGCGATCGCGAACTGGGCGACAACCCACCTGGCGGGCTCCAATGCCGTCGCCATCGGCTCGGCGACGACCACCGCGAACGGCAATTCGTCCGTCGCCGTGGGAGCCGGGGCCGTTGCCGCGACCAACAACTCGGTGGCAATCGGCAACGGCGCATCGGTGACGATGAACAGCAACGGGCCGCAGCGTCCCGGCGGCATCGCCATCGGCAGCGGTGCGTTCGTGCGGCATGAAGACGTCACCTGGACCGATGGCACGACGACCAAGGTCATGACGCCCGGCGGCGGCGCGGAGTCCATCGCCATCGGGGTCAATGCGCAGTCGCACTACAACCAGGAGACCATCGTGGGTTCCCACGCGGGCGAAGGCGCCACCCGCTTCATCAGTGGACCGGCGTCCTACATCACGACCTATGGCAGCGACAGCGTGATGTTCGGCCAGTATGCGGGCCAGAACGCGGAATACCTGTATGCCACCTTCATCGGCGACGAAGCCGGACGGGGAAGCAAGGGGCAGCACAACACCTACGTTGGCCAGAATGCGGCCCGCTGGAGGGACGGAAGCAGCAACACAGCGCTGGGCAGCAACGCCTTGGTCGGCACCAGTGCCACCTCGCACCTCGAGGGCGCTGGCAACACCGCGGTTGGCGCATCGGCCGGCGCCAGTCTGACGGGCGACAACAATGCAGCCCTCGGCCAGAATGCAGGCTATGGCTTGAACGGCTCCGCCAACACGGCCGTTGGAATGAGTGCCGGGCAGAGCGTGCGGGGCAGCTACAACGTCGGCAGCGGCTACCTTTCCGGTGCGGCGGTGCAGGGCAGCTATAACGTCGCCAGCGGATACTTCTCCGGCTACAACGCGCAGGGCAACAACAACGTGGCCAGCGGCTACATGGCCGGCATGTCCGTTAGCGCCAGCGACACGGTGTCCATCGGTACCAGCGCCAGGGGAGCCGCGGACAACGCCATCGCCATCGGCGCTGGCGCGCAGGCCACGGGCGAGAGCAGCATCAGCATCGGCACGGGCAACGTCGTGAGCGGCAAGAACTCGGGCGCGTTCGGCGACCCCAACACCGTCAGCGGTGCCGGCAGCTACGCCTTCGGCAACGACAACACCATCGCCCAGGACAACACCTTCGTGCTGGGCAACAACGTCACCACCACCCAGGCCAACAGCGTCGTGCTGGGCAACAACAGCGCCGACAAGGCGGCCGTGCAGGTCAATGACGCCAGCATCCCCAGCGTGGTGGCCACGCTGAACCCGGACGGCAGCGTCACCTACACGCCCGGCCCGGCCATCACCTACGGCGGCTTCGCCGGCACCGCCACGGGCGTGGTCAGCGTGGGCGCAGCGGGCACCGAGCGCCAGATCGTCAACGTCGCCCCCGGCGCGATCACGGCCACCAGCACCGACGCCGTCAACGGCAGCCAGCTGTATTCGGTGGCCAGCCAGGTCAACGCCATCGGCGGGCAGATCGTGAACATCGTCAACAACGCCAGCTCGCACTACTACAGCACCAACGACGGCGGCACCCAGCAGGCCAACTACGACAACAGCGGCGCGGCCGGCGCCAACAGCATCGCCGCCGGCCCGGGCGCTTCCACGGCAGCGGGCGCCACCGGCTCGGTGGCGATGGGCGCCAACGCCAGCGCCAGCACCGCCAACAGCGTGGCCCTGGGCGCGGGCAGCACCACCACCGCGGCCACCCCCACCTCCGGCACCACCATCCGCGGGCAGGACTACACCTTCGCGGGCGCCAACCCCGCCGGCGTGGTCAGCGTGGGCTCGGCCGGCCAGGAGCGCCAGATCCAGAACGTGGCCGCCGGCCAACTGAGCAGCACCAGCACGGATGCGGTCAACGGCAGCCAGCTGTATGCCACCAACCAGGCGCTGGAGACGCTGAGCGTGACGGCCAACGCGGGCATCAACGTGACCACCGCGGCCACGGGCACGGGGGTGGCGGTGGGCACCAGCGTGGCCAACGTGGGCCCGGGAGGCGTGGCCACCTACACGGCGGGCAACAACATGGTGCTCACGCAAAGCGGGGCGAACGTGGCCTTCGCGGTGAGCGAGAACCCGAACTTCACCAGCGTGACGGTGGGCAACACCCACGTCACGAACAACGGGGTGAGCATCCAGGGCGGGCCGAGCATGACCACCGGCGGCATCAACGCGAACAACACCACGATCACCAACGTGGCGCCGGGCGTCAACGGCACCGATGCGGTCAACGTCAACCAGCTCAACGCCTCGACCGGCAACCTGCAGAACCAGGTCAACGCGCTGGACAACAGGATCACCAGGCAGGGCAAGGAACTGTCCGGCGGCATCGCGGCGTCGGCTGCGATGGCCGTGGTCACGCCGGTGGAGCCGGGGCGCTACCACCTCACCGGCGCCGTGGCGGCCTACAACGGCCAGATGGGCATCGGCTTCAACCTGCTCAAGCGCTCCGACAACGGGCAGACCACGCTGCATGCCGGCGTGGGCTGGGGTTCGGGCGGCAGCAAGCCGATCGCGCGCGTCGGCTTCGGCTTCTCGTTCGACTGACTGCCTGGGAGCAACACACCATGAACAACACGCAAGCAGGACGTCTGCACTCTTCCCTGCGCCTGGCCGCGCTGGCTGCAACCGCTGTCCTGATGGCCGCCTGCGGCAGCACCGGCAGCGTCGTCAAGAGCACCAACGCCGCCTACGGCGCCTCGCCGGATCCGGTGGAGGTGCGCTTTCCCGAGCCTGACAGTGCCTGGCTCAAGGGCGGCAGCTTCGTCGATGTGGATCAACTGCGCCGCATCGGCCGCGGCATGACGAAGAACCAGGTGCGCGAGCTGATCAGCTACCCGCATTTCGGCGAGGGGCTGTTCGGCCCCACCGAGTGGGACTACCTGTTCAACTTCCGCACGGGCAAGGGCGACGAGTTCGTGACCTGCCAGTACAAGGTGGTGTTCAAGGACGGCGTGTCCGACCAGTTCTACTGGCGCGATCCGGCCTGTGCCGACCACCTGAAGCCCAAGGTCAGCGAGGTGGTCCGGCCGGTCGTGGCGGCTGCGCCCGAGCGCTTCCAGCTCGGCGCGGATGCGCTGTTCGCCTTCGACAAGTCGGGCGAGGGCGATATCCTGCCCGAAGGGCGCCGCCAGCTCGACGACCTGGCCGCCAGGCTCAAGGGCGCCTACAGGCGGCTGGACAGCATCACC
This sequence comes from Xenophilus sp., assembly GCF_044462705.1. Lineage (NCBI taxonomy): Bacteria > Pseudomonadati > Pseudomonadota > Betaproteobacteria > Burkholderiales > Comamonadaceae > Xenophilus > Xenophilus sp. The sequence goes on along the minus strand of NZ_JBIQNC010000223.1, from coordinate 437 downwards.
ATCGTCGGCCATACCGACCGGCTGGGCAGCGAGGCCTACAACCGGCGCCTGTCGATGGCGCGTGCCGCGACGGTGCGCGACTACCTGGCGGCGCGCGGCCTGCCGCAAGGCGCGCTGCGCGCCCACGGCGTGGGCGAGGCGCAGCCGGTGGTGCAGTGCGCGGACAACCAGCCGCGCGCAGCGCTGATCGCCTGCCTGCAGCCGAACCGCCGTGTCGAACTGGAGGTGCGTGGCGAACGGTAGGTCGCCGGTTGATGCGAAGCCAGGCACACCTTCGATGCCGCCGCCACAGCGTACTTTCGGCCTCGCGAACGGTATGCGGGCGTACACTTTTCCCGTACGCGGCCTGCGCGGCGGCGACGGCGTGGAGGAGCGCAAGGAAACACAGGCATGGCGACGTTGAACAACCTGCCGGTCAGCTTTCGTGCAGGGCATTC
>NZ_JBIQNC010000222.1:0-7419 GCF_044462705.1 Xenophilus sp. | reverse complement strand
CTGCGCCTGCGCCGCGGGCGGCGTGCCCAGGTAGGCGCGCACCACCTCGGGGTCGGCCGCCACGTCGGCCGGCTTGCCGTCGGCGATCAGGCGCCCCTGGTGCAGCACCGTGATGCGGTCGGACAGCGCCAGCACGCGGTCGATGTCGTGCTCGATCAGCACCACCGCGTGCGAGGTGGCGAGCGCGCGGATGAGCGCCGACACGCGCACCCGGTCGGCCTCGCCGAGGCCGGCCAGCGGTTCGTCCAGCAGCAGCAGTTGGGCGTCCGTGGCGAGCGTGATGCCGATCTCCAGCAGGCGGCGCTCCCCGTGCGACAGATCCGTGCACGCCTGCCCCGCCTGCGCCGACAGGCCCACCGCCTCCAGGATCGACCACACCCGCATGTTGGCCGCCGCGTCGGCGTGCGCGTCGCCCCAGGGCCGGTAGGCGCGCGGGCGCTGCGCCTGCACCGCCAGGCGCACGTTCTCGAAGGCGCTCAGGTGCATGAACACGCTGACGATCTGGAACGAGCGCGCCAGCCCCAGCCGCACGCGCCGGTGCATCGGCAGCCGTGTGATGTCGCGCCCCATGAAGCGCACGCTGCCGCCGTCGGGCGCCACCAGGCCGGTGAGCATGTTGAAGAAGGTCGTCTTGCCCGCGCCGTTGGGCCCGATGAAGCTGTGCAGCGTGCCGGCCTGCACGTCGAAGTCGTAGCCGGCGGCGATCAGCAGCGGGCCGAAGCGCTTGGTCAGCCCGCGCACCGCCAGCAGCGGCGCGCCGCCGGCGCCCGCCGCGGGGCGCGAAGGGCGGAACGGCTCCACCGCCGCCGGCCGCGGCGGGATGCCGGGGCGCACCAGCGTCCAGCCCTGCGCACCGAACAGGCGCCGCAGCAGCCCGTGCAGACCCTCAGGTGCGGCCAGCACCACCACGATCAGGATCGGCGCGAACACCAGCCACCAGTGGTCGAGCAGCGCGCCGAGCTGGTCCTCCAGCACGATGAACAGCACCGCGCCCCACAGCGCGCCGGCCAGGTGGTGGATGCCGCCCAGCACCGCCATCAGCACCGCATCGGCCGCGTGCTCCCAGCTCAGCGGGTTGGCGTACACGCCGCGCATGAAGAAGGTCAGCAGCGCCCCGGCCAGCCCGGTGATGGCGGCCGAGATCACGAAGGCCGCCAACTTCACCGGGTAGGTGGCGTAGCCCAGGCTGGCGGCGCGCTGCTCGTTGTCGCGCACCGCCTGGAACAACCGGCCGAGCGGCGAGTGCGCCAGGTGCCACACCAGCACCAGCACCAGCACCACGGTGCCCAGCACGAAGGCGTGGAAGGCCGGCGCCGCGTCGAGCACCGGGCGCGGCACGCGCTGCAGCCCGTTCTCGCCGCCGGTGACGTCGGTCCACTTGTAGGCGATCTCGTAGCAGATCTGCGCGCAGGCCAGCGTGAGCAGCGAGAAGTACAGCCCGCGCCGCCGCAGGATCAGCGCGCCGACCGGCAGCGCCACCAGCGCGGCGAACAGCACCGCGAAGGCGATGCCCGCGAACTCGCTGGCGCCGCCGAACCAGCGCAGCATCGAGATCGCCGCCGCGTAGCCGGCCAGGCCGAAGAAGACCGAGCCGCCGAAGGGCACCAGCCCGAGGTAGCCGACCAGCAGCCCGATGCCCACCGCGTACAGCGCATAGATCGCCACCTGAGTGACGCGCCCGATCGGCAGCGAAGTGACCAGCGTGAGCGCGCTGAGCACCGCCAGCACGGCCGCGAACTGCACGGCCGGATGCGAGAGCAGCCGCTTCATCCGAAATGTTCCCAGTGTTCGCCGAACAGCCCGCGCGGGCGCACCAGCAGGATGGCGGCCATCAGCAGGTACATCGCCACGCCGGCCGCGTCGGGCCAGAACTGCGTGGTCATCGACGTGACCAGGCCGACCAGCAGGCCGGCGATGACGGCGCCGCCGTAGGAGCCCAGGCCGCCGATGGTCACGATCACGAAGGCCGGCATGATGGCCTGCGCCGCCATGCCGGGCGTCACCGACCACAGCGGCGCGGCCAGCACGCCGGCCGCGCCGGCCAGCGCGCAGCCGATGCCGAAGGCCGCCGTCAGCACGCGCGGCAGGTTGATGCCCAGCATGCCCACCATCTGCGGGTCGCGGCTGCCGGCGCGCAGGATGCGGCCATAGGGCGTGAGCGCCAGGAAGGCCCACAGCCCGCCCAGCAATGCGAGCGTGGCCGCCAGGACGGCCAGCCGGTAGGTGGTGGTGAGCACCGGCCCGTACTCGATGAAGCCCGCCAGCACCGGCGGCGGCGTCACCGGCTGCGCGCTGGAGCCCCAGACGGCGCGGATCACCGACTCGATGAACAGCGACAGCGCGAAGGTCAGCACCAGCGTCATGAGCGGGTCGCGGCCGTACAGCCGGCGCACCAGCACCCGCTCGACCACGACCCCCACCAGGCCCACGCCGATCGGCGCCAGCACCACCGCCGGCCAGCCGAAGCGGCGCTGCAGCGTCAGCGCGAAATACGCGCCGAGCGCGAAGAAGGCGCCGTGCGCCACGTTCACGATGCCCAGCAGGCCGAACACCAGCGACAGCCCGATCGACACCAGCACGAACAGGAACCCGAGCACCAGCCCGTTGACGCCCTGTGAGACGATCGCATCCAACATCGGACCAATATATGATTGGTACGACCATTGGTCAATAGAACCCAACCCTGAGGCAGACGCTACGATGCAGGACATGCCCCGCCCCGTTCACGCCGAACCCAAGTCCCTGGACGTCGCGCCGATCAATCCGCAGCGCATCTTCCAGGAGGTGGCCGCGCAACTGCGCCGGCTGATCTCCGAGGGCAAGCTGCGCCCCGGCGACAAGCTGCCGCCCGAGCGCGAGATGGCCAAGGGCTTCGGCGTCAGCCGCAACACCATGCGCGAGGCGCTGCGCGCGCTGGAGCTGGGCGGCCTGATCGAGCTGAAGCTCGGCGCCACCGGCGGGGCCTTCGTGCTGCCGGGCAGCTCCAACGCGGTGGTGGCCGGCATGCGCGACCTGTACCTGGTGGGTGCGATCACGCCCGAGCACCTGACGGCGGCGCGCATCTCGATCAGCGCCGCGGTGATCCGCATGGCCTGCGAGCGCATCACGGACGAGGAGATCGACGAGCTGGAGCGCAACGTCGCGGCGGCCGAGCGCGCGCGCCGGGCGGGCGACTTCCAGGAGCGCACGCGCCACCACCAGGCCTTCCACGTGCTGCTGGCGCGCTGCACGCACAACCCGATCCTGATCGCCACCACCGAGGGCATCATGGAGATCACGCGCCAGTTCGTTCGGGCCATCGGGCCGACCGACGAGCAGAACTACACGCATCCCTCGCGCAAGCGGCTGCTCAAGCACCTGCGGGCGCGCGACACCGAGAAGGCGGTGGCCGAGATGAGTTCCGCGCTGGAGAAGCTGCACCGCGGCTACATGGTGAAGGCAGCGCCCGCCGCGCCGGCCGCGAAGCGACCTCGCGCTAGCGCTGCAGCACCACCCCGGCCGCCTCGCGGTCCCAGGCGATCGACAGGTCGGCCTCCAGCGCCTGGCGCAGCCTGAACTTCTCCACCTTCTGGCTCATCGTGGTGGGCAGGCTGTCCGCGAACTGCACGTAGCGCGGCACCATGAAGTAGGCCATGTTGCGCGCGCAGTGCTCGATCAGCGCCGCCGGGTCGAGCTGCACGCCGGGTCGCGGCACCACCACGGCCGCCACCTCTTCGTCGTTGGTGGCCGTCGCCACCGGGAAGACGGCGGCCGCCGCCACGTCGGGGTGGGTGGCGATGATCTGCTCGACCTCGAAGGCGGAGATGTTCTCGCCCCGGCGGCGGATGCAGTCCTTCTTGCGGTCGACGAACCACAGGTAGCCGTCGGCGTCGCACACGCCGCGGTCGCCGGTGTGGAACCACAGGTTGCGGCGCGAGGCCAGCGTCGCCTCCGGCATCCTGTAGTAGCCCAGGGTGCCGCGCCAGGGCTCCTCGAAGCGCAGCACGATCTCGCCGACCTCGCCGGGCGGCAGCTCGTAGTCCTCGTCGTCGACGATGCGGATCTGCACGCCGCGGCGCGGCCGGCCGATGGAGCCGAGCTTGTCGCGCGGGTCCCACTCGGTGAAGGAGGTGACCATGCCGTAGTCCGACAGGCCGTAGTTGTTCATCGCGCGCAGCCCGAAGCGGCGCTCGAACTCGGCCGCGTACTTGGGCGTGGGCGCCATGCTCACCAGCCGCAGGCAGTGGTCTGTGTCGCCCGCCGAGGGCGGCTGGCTCCACAGGAAGCTGGACATCGCCCCCAGGAAGTTGGTGATGGTGGCCTTCGAGTCGCGGATCTCCTGCCAGAAGCGCGAGACCGAGAAGCGGCGCGACAGCGCCACTGAGGCGCCGCACACCAGCGCCGCGCCGCTGGCGGCCAGCAGCGCGTTGTTGTGGAACAGCGGCAGGCACACGTAGAAGATGTCCGAGGCGCGGTAGCCCTGCGCCTCGGCCGCGCTGGTGCCGTAGGTGAGCGCCGCCGCGTGCGAGAGCATGCTGCCCTTGGAGGGCCCGGTGGTGCCCGAGGTGTAGGCGATCAGCACCAGCTCGCTGCTGCGCACCGGCTCGGCCGGCACGAAGGGGGCGTCCGGCGCGGCCTCGACGATCCGCCCGAAGTCGGCCACCGCGACGCCGGCGGCGCCCGCCAGCGCGGCGCCCTCGTCGCCCTCGGCGTCGCGCACGACGATCACGCGGCGCACCAGCGGCAGCTCGTGCAGCACCTCGGCCAGCCGGGCGGCCAGCGAGGACTCGACCACCACGGTCTCGCAGTCCGACTGGGCCAGGTAGTAGCGCAGCAGCTCGCCGCGCGCCGCGGTGTTGACCGGCACCGACACCGCGCCCATCCGGGCGACGGCGAGGAACAGCGCCAGGTGCTCGGCCGAGTTGCCCATGAACACGCCGACGTGCGCGCCGCGCCCGATGCCCTGGCCTTGCAGCGCGTGGGCGATGCGGTGCGTCCAGGCTTCCATGCCGGCATAGGTGACGCTGCGCCCGCCGGCGAACTCGCGGAGGAAGACCTTGTCGGGCGTGCTGCGCGCGAACTTCGACAGGACGTGGGGAAAGGTCAGCTCGCGCACCGGGTAGGTGCCGGCGGTGACGGCGTGCAGCCGCGTGTCGGGGTTCTTCATTCGGGCGTGATGCGGTTGCGTTGGATGACGTCGAGCCAGCGCTCGTTGTGGCGGGCGAGCAGCGCCTGGAACTCCTGCGGCGTGCTGCTGGTGGCGACCACGCCGGCCTTCTTCATCGAGTCGCGGTAGCCCGGGTCGGCCACGGCCTTCTTCATCGCGGCGGCGAGCTTGTCGACCACCGCCGGCGGCAGGCCGGCCGGGCCGACCAGGCCGAAGAAGATCTCGAAGCTGAGGTCGGGCTGGCCCACCTCGGCCACCGTCGGGATCTCCGGCAGCGCCGGGTCGCGCCGGGGCGTGGTGACGGCGAAGCCCTTGAGGCGGCCGGCCTGGATCAGCGGCGTGGCGGCGGGGGTGGAGGTGAACATCAGGTCCACCTGCCCGCCGAGCATCGCGTTCACGCCGTCGATCTCGCCCTTGAAGGGCACGTGCAGCAGGTCGATGCCGGCGCTCTGCTTGAGCATCTCGGCCAGCAGGTGCGGCGCGCTGCCGTTGCCGGAAGAGGCGATGCTGACCTTGCCGGGCTGCGCCTTGGCCAGCTTCACCAGGCCGGCGAAGTCGGCCGCCGCCAGCTTGGGCGGCGAGGCCAGCGTCCACGACGAGATCGCCGCCAGGCTGATCGGCGTGAAGGCCTTGCGCGGGTCGTAGGGCGGACTCTTGGTGACGTGCGGCGTCACGCTCATCGGGCTGTTGCCGCCCCAGCCGAGCGTGTAGCCGTCGGGCGCGGCGCGCGCCACCGCGGCCATGCCGATCATGCCGCCGGCGCCGGCGCGGTTCTCCACCACGACGGGCTGGCCCAGGTCGCGCGACATCAGCGCGGCGATCTGGCGTGCCGACAGGTCGGTCGCGCCGCCGGGCGAGAAGGGCACGACGATGGTCACCGCGCGGCTCGGGTAGGCGGCGGCGGGCTCCTGGGCGGAGGCGAAGGCGGCCGCCCCGCAGAGGGCGGCCGCGGCGAGCAGGCGGGTCAGTGGCATGGCTTTGTCTCCTGGATGGCTGGGCGATGTGTCCCTATAATAACTAGAATGGTCCAACCATTCAATCATTCTGGAAATGGCCTCCTCCACGGCCTGCACGTGATCGAGCTGTGCGAGCCTGAGGCGGAGTACTGCGGCCTGCTGCTGGCCGGGCTCGGCGCCCGGGTGACCAAGGTGGAGCCGCCGGGCGGCGCGGCCTCGCGCCGCATGCCGCCCTTCGCCGACGAGGGCGGCGCCGATTCGCTGTTCTTCCGCGCCTACAACCGCGACAAGGACTCGCTGGTACTCGACCTCGACCGGCCCGAGGCGCGCGCGCGGCTGCTGGCGCTGCTGGAGGCGGCCGACGTGCTGCTCGCCGGCTCGCTCGAGGCGCTGGAGCGCGCCACCGGCCTCGCGCTGGCGGACCTGGCGGCGCGCTGCCCCACGCTGGTGACGGCGCGCATCACGCCCTTCGGCGACGACGGCCCGTGGAAGGACCTGCGTGCCTGCGACCTGGTGCACCTGGCGCTGGGCGGCGTGATGATGAACACCGGCTACGACCCCGACCCGCGCGGGCGCTACGACACGCCGCCGATCGCGCCGCAGGCCTTCCACGCCGGCCACATCGCCTGCGAGCAGGCGCTGATCGGCATCCTCGGCGCACTGCTGCACCGCGAGCGCACCGGCGAGGGCCAGGACGTGGCCTGCGCCATCCACACGGCGGTGGCCGTCTCGACCGAGATGGACCTGATGTCGTGGGTGATGCGCGCGGTGCACCAGCACCGCCAGACCTGCCGCCACTCGGCCGAGGTGCTCAACCCCGTCACGCCGCTGGCCCAGACCAAGGACGGCCGCTGGAACCTGGGCTGGATGGTGACCGCCGCCGACGAGAAGAAGGTGGTGGAGTTCCTCTCCTCCTGGCACATGGCCTGCGACCTGCAGGGCCCGGACGCGCGGCGCGACCCGAAGGTGCGCGACGTGCCCGGCGCCACCGCCTTCGACGAGCACAAGGCGCACGTGTTCGAGGTGGTGCAGCGCTTCGTGCGCAGCTTCCGCTACCGCGACCTGCCCTGGCAGGAGGCGCAGGCGCACGGCCTGATGTGGGCGCCGTTGCGCAAGCCGCACGAGAACCTGGAGGACGCGCACTGGCTGGCACGCGGCAGCTATGCCTGGATCGACGGCCTGCCCTACCCGCGCGCCAAGTGGATCGGCTCGGGCACCGCCTGGATCGCGCAGCGCGCCGCGCCGGCGCTCGGTGCCGCCGGCGACGCGCCGCCCGTCGCCACCGCGCCCGCCAGCCCGCGACCGGCCGCCGCGGCG
>NZ_JBIQNC010000221.1:0-7433 GCF_044462705.1 Xenophilus sp. | reverse complement strand
CCTCTCGCTGCAGGGCAGGCACTCGCTGATGGTGGTGGAGCACGACATGCACTTCGTCCGCGCGATCTCGCGCAAGGTCACCGTGCTGTGCGACGGCGCGGTGCTGGCCGAGGGCACGCTCGACGAGGTGCAGAGCGACGAGCGCGTGATCGAGGTGTACCTGGGTAGATGACCATGCTGAACGTCAGAAACATCCACCAGTACTACGGCGGCTCGCACATCCTGCGCGACGTGAGCTTCGAGGCGCGGCCGGGCGAGGTCACGGTGCTGCTGGGGCGCAACGGCGTGGGCAAGACGACGCTGCTGAAGTCGCTGATGGGCCTGGTGCCCATCAAGAGCGGCAGCATCGAATTCGACGGCCGGCCGGTGCACGGGAAGACGCCCTACGAGCGCGCCCGCGCCGGCATGGGCTACGTGCCGCAGGGGCGCGAGATCTTCGCGCGGCTCACCGTCGAGGAGAACCTGCGCATGGGCCTGGCCTACCGCAGCGCCTCCACGCCGATCCCGCCGGCGCTGTTCGAACTGTTCCCGGTGCTCAAACAGATGCTGCACCGGCGCGGCGGCGATCTCTCGGGCGGGCAGCAGCAGCAGCTCGCCATCGCGCGCGCGCTGGCGCCGGGCCCGAAGCTGCTGATCCTGGACGAGCCCACCGAAGGCATCCAGCCCAGCATCATCAAGGACATCGGCCGCGTGATCCGCATGCTGGCCGGCCGCGGCGACATGGCGATCGTGCTGTGCGAGCAGTACTACGACTTCGCGCAGGAACTGGCCGACCACTACCTCGTGATGGAGCGCGGCGAGGTGATCGCCCGCGGCGATGGCAAGGACATGGAGGCCCGCGGCGTCCGCCAGCTGGTCGCCATCTGAGATTCCGGCTCGGCTCCTCTCCCCGCTGGGGAGAGGCTGGGTGAGGGGCCGCACGCCGATGGAAACGGCGCGTTTTCCAGCCACTGCCGCCGGCCCTCACCCCGACCCTCTCCCAGAGGGAGAGGGAGAAAGACAGAGAAGGCCTCAGGTCGACCAGATGCGCGGCGGCGGCCCGTCCTGCTGCCACAGCGCCGCGCGCCAGGCCGCGCGCACTTCGCGCAGCAGCAGCATCGCCGGCTCGGTCAGCGGCGCGAGCACGCGCACCACCACCACGCCGGGCTGCAGGGCGGTGGCGCCCGCGCTGTGCCGCAGCGGGCTGGCCTCGATGCGCTCGCGCGCCAGCGCCAGCGCCTGCTCCCGCAGCGCCCGCGCCGGCGGCGTGCCGCACAGCCAGAACAACGTGCCCAGGCAGCGCTGCCCGGCCAGGCCGAGCGGGCCGTCCATCAGGCGCGCGTCGCCCGCGTCGAGGTGCCCGCGCTCCAGCCAGCGGCCGGGCCACTCCAGGTGCTGGCGCAGCTGCCCGCGGGTGAAGGGCTGGCCGGCGGCGGGCAGGCCGAGCGCGGCGACGTCCCAGCCGATCAGCTCCGCGCCCTCGGCCAGCGTCAGCCGCAGTTCGTTGACGGCGTCGCAGCCGGGATAGCACAGCGCCTCCTGCGGCAGCCATTCGAGGCGCGCGCCGGCCTCCAGCGCCACCTCGGTGCGCTGGCGCGCCGGCTCGGCCTCGCAGCGGTAGAAGCGCGTGGCGCCCGGCGTGGTGATCAGCCCGTGCGCGCCCGGGCCGGCCTGCACGCGGATGTCCAGCGTGTCGCCGCCCACCAGGCCGCCCGGCGGGTGCACCAGCACGTTGTGGCAGACGGCGTCGCCTTCCGGGTAGAGGCTGCGCAGCAGCCGCAACGGCCCCTGGTGGCGGAAGTGCGCCACCGTGCGCGGGCCCTCCCGCCGATAGTCCAGTGCCAGCGAGGCGTGCCAGGGCATGGGAGCGACGCGGCGGTTCAGCCCGCCAGCAGGATGCGCTTCAGGTAGCGCCCGGTGTGGCTCGCCTCGCAGGCGGCCACCGTCTCCGGCGTGCCGGCCACCACCACCTGGCCGCCGCCGGCGCCGCCCTCGGGGCCCATGTCGATCACCCAGTCGGCGGTCTTGATGACGTCCAGGTTGTGCTCGATCACGACGATGGTGTTGCCCGCATCGCGCAGCTGGTGCAGCACTTTCAGCAGCAGCTCGATGTCGGCGAAGTGCAGGCCGGTGGTGGGCTCGTCCAGGATGTAGAGCGTGCGGCCGGTGTCGCGCTTGCTCAGCTCCAGCGCCAGCTTCACGCGCTGCGCCTCGCCGCCCGAGAGCGTGGTCGCGCTCTGGCCCAGCTTGATGTACGAGAGGCCGACTTGAAGCAGCGTGCGCAGCTTGCGCTCGATGGTGGGCACGGCCTGAAGGAACGCGTGCGCGTCCTCCACCGTCATGTCGAGGATCTGCGCGATGTTGCGGCCCTTGTACTGCACCTCCAGCGTCTCGCGGTTGTAGCGCTGGCCCTTGCACACCTCGCAGGGCACGTACACGTCGGGCAGGAAGTGCATCTCCACCTTCACCACGCCGTCGCCCTGGCAGGCCTCGCAGCGCCCGCCGGCCACGTTGAAGCTGAAGCGCCCGGGGCCGTAGCCGCGCTCCCTGGCGGTGTTGGTCTCGGCCATCAGCTCGCGGATCGGCGTGAACAGGCCCGTGTAGGTGGCCGGGTTGCTGCGCGGCGTGCGGCCGATCGGGCTCTGGTCGACGCTGATGACCTTGTCGAAGTACTCGATGCCCTCCACCGCCTCGTGCGGCGCCGGCTCCTCGTGGGCACGGTAGATGGTGCGCGCCACGGCGGCGTAGAGCGTGTCGTTGACCAGCGTGGACTTACCCGAGCCCGACACGCCCGTGACGCAGGTGAACAGGCCCACCGGGAAGCCGACGCTCACGTTCTTCAGGCTGTTGCCGGTGGCGCCGACGACGCGGATCTCCTGCAGCGCGCCCTGCGTCGCCAGGTGCCGCGCCTCTCGCTCGGCGCGGCGCTCGGCCGCCGGGCTGGGCGGGAACTTCGAGGCCTTCTTCTTCTCGGGCTCGTCCTTGCGCAGCACCGGCAGCCAGGGCGTGCGGCGCGTCGGCACCTCGATGCGGCGCGCGCCGCTGAGGTACTGGCCGGTCAGCGAGCCGGGGCTGGCCGCCACCTCGTCGTACGTGCCCTGCGCCATCACCTCGCCGCCGTGGATGCCGGCGCCGGGGCCCATGTCGATCACGTGGTCGGCGGCGCGGATCATGTCCTCGTCGTGCTCGACCACGATCACGCTGTTGCCGATGTCGCGCAGGTGCTTCAGCGTGCCGATCAGGCGGTCGTTGTCGCGCTGGTGCAGCCCGATGCTGGGCTCGTCCAGCACGTACATCACGCCGGTCAGGCCCGAGCCGATCTGCGAGGCCAGCCGGATGCGTTGCGCCTCGCCGCCCGAGAGCGTCTCGGCGCTGCGGTCCAGGCTCAGGTAGTTGAGGCCCACGTCGTTCAGGAAGCTCAGCCGCAGGCCGATCTCACGCACCACCTTGTCGGCGATCTCGGCCTTGGCGCCCTTGAGCTTGAGCGTCTGGAAGTAGGCCAGGCTGTCCTTGAGCGTGAGATGGCTCAGCACGTAGATGGGCATCCTCGCGGCTTCGCCCTCCCGCGTTTCGTCCACCAGGTAGACGTGCCGCGCCTCGCGCCGCAGCCGCGAGCCGCCGCAGTCGGGGCAGGGCTGCAGGTTGCGGAAGCGCGCCAGGTCCTCGCGCACCATCACCGAGTCGGTCTCGCGGTAGCGCCGCTCCATGTTGGGGATGATGCCCTCGAAGGGATGCTTCTTCGTCAGCTTGCGGCCGGCCGAGGCGCCGCTTTCCAGCGTGTAGCTGAACCTGATCTCCTCGCCGGCCGAGCCGTGCAGCACCACCTGCTGCACCGACGCGGGCAGGTTCTCGAAGGGCGTGTCGAGGTCGAAGCGGTAGTGCTTCGCCACGCTCTCCAGCATGCTGAAGTAGTAGCCGTTGCGCCGGTCCCAGCCCTTGATCGCGCCGCTGGCCAGCGAGAGCGAGGGAAAGGCCACCACCCGCGCCGGGTCGAAGAACTCGCGGTTGCCGATGCCGTCGCAGGTCGGGCAGGCGCCCACCGGCGAGTTGAAGGAGAACAGGCGCGGCTCCAGCTCGGCCAGCGAGTAGTGGCACAGGGGGCAGGCGAACTTGGCGTTGAAGAGGTGTTCCTTGGCAGCCGTTCGCGCCGAGCCAGCCGAAGCGCCGGCCCCGGCTTCGACAGGCTCAGCCCGAACGGTGTCGGGCGCATCCAGCTCCAGCGCGATGGCCCGTCCGTCGGCCAGCCGCAGCGCCGCCTCGAAGCTCTCGGCCAGGCGCTGCTGCATGTCGGGCCGCGCGCGCAGGCGGTCCACCACCACGTCGATGTCGTGCTTCTCGGTCTTCTTCAGCTTGGGCAGGTCGTTGTATTCGTAGGTCTGCCCGTCGACGCGGAAGCGCACGTAGCCGGCCGCCTGCATCTCGGCGAACAGCTCGAGGAACTCGCCCTTCTTGTCGCGCGCCACCGGGGCCAGGATCATCAGCCTGGGTTCGTCCGGTAGCGCCAGCACGGCATCGACCATCTGCGAGACGGTCTGCGCCTGCAGCGGCAGCTCGTGGTCGGGGCAATAGGGCGTGCCGGCGCGGGCGTACAGCAGGCGCAGGTAGTCGTGGATCTCGGTGACGGTGCCGACCGTGGAGCGCGGGTTGTGGCTGGTGGCCTTCTGCTCGATGCTGATGGCCGGCGACAGGCCCTCGATCAGGTCCACGTCGGGCTTGTCCATGAGCTGCAGGAACTGCCGCGCATAGGCCGAGAGGCTTTCCACGTAGCGCCGCTGGCCTTCCGCATACAGCGTGTCGAAGGCCAGGCTGGACTTGCCCGAGCCCGACAGGCCGGTGATCACCACCAGCCTGTTGCGCGGGATGTCCAGGTCGACGTTCTTCAGGTTGTGCGTGCGCGCGCCGCGGACGCTGATGCGCTGCTGCGCCAGCACGCTGCCGAGGTAGGCGCTGTCTTGGGGGGCGTTCACGAAGAGAGGCCGGCGGTCGTTGCGGGGAACCGGACATGATAGACCGCCGGGCGGGTCAGCGCATCCCGTCGTCCGGTGGCGGTGGTGATGGCGGCGCCGGCCCGGCGATCGCGCCGGCCACCATGTGCGCGGCCAGCACCTCGTACAGCGGCCGGCCGATCATGCGCGAGACCAGGCTGGCCAGCATGGCGCTGGCCATCAGGCTCAGCACCATCGAGTGGCCGTCCACCATCTCCATCACGATGATGAAGGCCGTCAGCGGCGCCTGCGTCACGGCCGCCAGGAAGGCCGCCATGCCCATGGCGATGAGCGCCGGCGCCAGGTGCGGGTCGGCCAGGCCGGCCACCGCGTCGCCGATGCCCGCGCCGATGGACAGCGAGGGCGCGAAGATGCCGCCCGGCGCGCCCACCCAGGCCGTGACCCAGGTGGCGATGAACTTGAGCAGCGTGTACAGCGGCGTCAGCCCCTCCTGCCCGGCGAGCATGTGCTTGACCGCCTCGGAGCCGGCGCCGAAGGTCACCCCGCCGCTGACCAGGCCCATCACCGCGATCAGCAGCCCGCCCGCCGCCGCGAAGCGGATCGGCCAGCGCGCGCGCAGGGCGTTCAGGCGCTGCGGCGCGTTGGTCAGCGAGGCCGCCATCAGCCGCGAGAACACGCCGCCGGCCGCGCCCGCCGCCAGCGCCACCAGCAGGCCGGGGCCGGCCAGGCTCCAGCCCAGCGGCGGCACGCGGATCACGCCGAAGTAGCTCAGGTTGCCGTACACCGACACCGCCATCAGGCCGGCCAGCACGATGGCCGTGATGACCACCCCGCTGGCGCGCGCCTCCAGCCGCCCGGTCAGCTCCTCGATGGCGAACACGACGCCCGCCAGCGGCGCGTTGAAGGCCGCCGCGATGCCGGCCGCGCCGCCGGCCACCAGCAGGGCGCGCATGTCGATGGTCGAGCCCGGCGAGAGCCAGCGCCGGGCGTGCTGCATCACGCCGGCCGCCACCTGCACCGAGGGCCCCTCGCGGCCGATCGACAGGCCCGCGGCGAAGCCTGCCGCGCCCAGCCCGATCTTGGCCAGCGTGAGGCGCAGCGAGACGAAGCGCCCGCGCCGCTCGGGCGGCAGGGCCGGGTGCAGCGTGGCCTTGACCTGCGGGATGCCGGAGCCCGCCGCGCCCGGGAACCAGCGTCGCGTCGCCCAGACGATGCCGGCGGTGCACGCCGGCGTCCACAGCAGCACCAGCCAGGGGTGGCCCCGGTGGATGCGCTCGAACAGGCCGAAGGCCCAGTCCGACGCCAGCGTGAAGCCGACCACGGCCAGGCCCGCCAGCACCGCGTAGCCCAGCACGATGGCGCGGTCGATCCACGGGCGCCAGTTCGACAGCTCGCTGCGCAGGTTCTCGAGGACGTCGGGCTCGTGGTTCGAATGAGGCATCGCTGCGGCGGCATTGTGCCGGGCCGGGCGGCCGGCATCGGGCACAATGCCCGACTCTTCATTCCTTCCTCTTCCTTCAGATCATCAGGGGCAGTGCCATGGCATCGGTCAACAAAGTCATCCTCGTCGGCAACCTGGGGCGCGACCCCGAGACACGCACCTTCCCCAGCGGCGACCAGGTGACCAACGTGACGCTGGCCACCACCGACACCTGGAAGGACAAGCAAAGCGGCGAGAAGCGCGAGGCCACAGAGTGGCACCGCCTGGTGTTCAACGGCCGCCTGGCCGAGATCGCCGCGCAGTACCTGCGCAAGGGCTCGCAGGTCTACGTCGAGGGCCAGATCCGCAGCCGCAAGTACAACGACAAGGACGGCATCGAGAAGTCGGTCACCGAGATCCGCGTCGACCAGATGCAGATGCTGGGCAGCCGCCAGGGCCAGGGCGGCCCCTCGGGCGGCGACGACGGCTTCGGTGGCGGCGGCAGCTACGGCGGCGGCGGTGGTGGTGGTGGCTACGCCCGCTCCGCCCCGGCACCGCGCTCCGCGCCCGCCCCGCGCCCGCCGGCGCCCGCGCCGTCGAGGTCCTCCACGGGCTTCGACGACATGGACGACGACATCCCCTTCTGACCCTCGCTCCGGGCGGCGCGCCGCCGCCGCCGGCCGGCGGGCCGGAAGGGTCTGCGCATGCGGGTCTGCACGCCTTTCACCGTGCGCGGCCGCGGCCCTACACTGCGCCGCGCGCATGCCCCTGCTGACCTTTCTCGTCGAAGACAACCCCACCATCCGGGACAACCTGATCCCCACGCTGGCCGACCTGGCCGACGCGCCGGTGGTCGGCGTGGCCGAGACCGAGTCCGAGGCCACCGCCTGGCTGCGCGCGCATGCCGACACCTGGCACCTGGCGGTGGTCGACCTGTTCCTGCGCGAAGGCTCCGGCCTGGGGGTGCTGGGCGCCTGTGCCCGGCGGCAGCCGCACCAGCGCGTGGTGGTGCTCACCAACTACGCCACGCCCGACATCCGCGCCCGCTGCCTGGAGCTGGGCGCCGACGCGGTGTTCGACAAGTCCAA
>NZ_JBIQNC010000220.1:0-7452 GCF_044462705.1 Xenophilus sp. | reverse complement strand
CGGCATCGGCAACACGCTGAACTGGGCCTGGGCCTGGCCGGCCAACCGGCGCGTGATGTACAACCGCGCCTCCTGCGACCCCTCGGGCAAGCCCTGGAACCCCGAGCGCGAGCTGATCCGCTGGAACGGCAGCGCCTGGGCCGGTCCGGACGTGCCCGACATGGGCCTGACCCTGGCGCCCGAGACCGGCGCCGGGCCGTTCATCATGAACCCCGAGGGCGTGGCGCGCTTCTTCGCCCGCAAGGGTCTGAACGAAGGCCCCTTCCCCACGCACTACGAACCCTTCGACACGCCGGTGGGCTACAACCCCATGTACCCGAAGAACGCCAAGGCGACCAGCTCGCCCGCGGCGCGCGTGTTCAAGCCGATCTGGGACACCTTCGGCAAGGCCGAGGAATTCCCGCACGTGGGCATCACCTACCGGCTGACGGAGCACTTCCACTACTGGACCAAGCACGCGCTGCTCAACGCCATCACGCAGCCCGAGCAGTTCGTCGAGATCGGCGAGGCGCTGGCGCAGAGCCTGGGCATCCGGGCCGGTGACCAGGTCAAGGTCAGCTCCAAGCGCGGCTACATCAAGGCTGCGGCGGTGGTCACCAAGCGCATCAAGCCGATGACCATCGAGGGCAAGACGGTGCACCACGTCGGCATCCCGCTGCACTGGGGCTTCAAGGGCGTGACCAAGCCGGGCTTCCTGGCCAACACGCTGACCCCCTTCGTGGGCGACGGCAACACCAACACGCCCGAGTTCAAGACCTTCCTGGTCAAGGTGGAAAAGGTGTAGCGCCATGTCGATGCAATCCCTGGACATCAAGCGCCGTTCGGCCACCACCACGCCCGCGCCCAGCCAGCGCAGCGCCTATGCGGGCGAGGTCGCCAAGCTCATCGACGTCTCCAAGTGCATCGGCTGCAAGGCCTGCCAGACGGCGTGCATGGAGTGGAACGACCTGCGCGACGAGGTAGGCACCACCACCGGCGTGTACGACAACCCGACTGACCTCACCGAGAACTCCTGGACCGTCATGCGGTTCACCGAGTACGAGAACGAGGAAAGCGGCAACCTGGAGTGGCTGATCCGCAAGGACGGCTGCATGCACTGCGAGGACCCGGGTTGCCTGAAGGCCTGCCCCTCGCCCGGCGCCATCGTGCAGTACGCCAACGGCATCGTCGACTTCCACGAGGAAGCCTGCATCGGCTGCGGCTATTGCATCACCGGCTGCCCCTTCAACGTGCCGCGCATCTCCAAGAAGGACAAGAAGGCCTACAAGTGCACCCTGTGCTCCGACCGCGTCGCGGTCGGCCAGGAGCCTGCCTGCGTCAAGACCTGCCCGACCGGCGCCATCGTGTTCGGCACCAAGGAGAACATGAAGGAGCATGCGGCCGAGCGCATCGCCGACCTGAAAGAGCGCGGCTTCAAGGACGCGGGCCTGTACGACCCGGCGGGCGTCGGCGGCACGCACGTCATGTACGTGCTGCACCATGCCGACAAGCCCTCGCTGTACAGCGGCCTGCCCGAGGCGCCGACGATCAGCCCGATGGTCGGCCTGTGGAAGGGCGTGACCAAGCCGCTGGCGCTGGCCGGCATCGCGCTCACCGCGCTGGCCGGCTTCTTCCACTACACCCGCGTCGGCCCCAACGAGGTGAGCGAGGAAGAAGAGATCGACGCCGAGGCCAACGCCCTGGCCCGGCGCGACGATGCGGGCGTGCCGCCCGAGGCGCAGCGCGAACAGGAGGTGCGGTCATGAGCAGCAGCAAGGCCAGGCGTCCGACGCACGCCGACTTCGTGCTCGACAACCAGGGCCGCCCGGCCATCGAGCGCTACACGCCCAACGAGCGCAGCAACCACTGGATCACCGCCATCTGCTTCGTGCTGCTGGCGCTGTCGGGGCTGGCGCTGTTCCACCCGGCGCTGTACTGGCTGACGGCGCTGTTCGGCGGCGGGCCGTGGACGCGCATCCTGCACCCCTTCATCGGCGTGGTGATGTTCGTCTCGTTCCTCGTGCTGGTGATCCGCTTCTGGCATCACAACTTCCTCGACGCGAACGACCGGCAGTGGCTGCGGCAGACCGGCGACGTGGTGAACAACCGCGAGGAGCGCCTGCCGCCGGTGGGCCGCTACAACGCGGGGCAGAAGCTGCTGTTCTGGGTGCTGGTGGTCAGCATGCTGTGCCTGCTGCTCACGGGGCTGGTGATCTGGCGCGCGTACTTCAGCCACCTGTTCCCGATCGGCATCGTCCGGCTGGCCTCGCTGCTGCACGCCTTCTTCGGCTTCGTGATCGTCTGCGCCATCATCGTCCACATCTACGCGGCCATCTGGGTCAAGGGCTCCATCAAGGCCATGACCCGCGGCACGGTGAGCTACGCCTGGGCCCGGCGCCATCACCGGGGCTGGTACGGCGAGGTGGTCGAGCGCGAAAGCGCGCTGGCACGCGACCGCGCGGCGCCCAGGGGATGAGGCTTCTTCCCATGCCGATCTATCGGGGGCTGGCATAGACTTGCCGCAGCCCACCTGCATCCAGAGCGCCGGGTCCGTCCCGGCGCTTCTCTTTGGCCCCTCAGCTTTCCTCGCACCGTGCAACGCATCCTCCAGCCCGGCGACATCGAAGCCCTCGACCGCGTGAGCTTCCCGCGCGTGCGCCTGCCGCGGCCGGCGCTGCTGTTCCAGGAGCGCGCCGCGCGCCTGCGGCAACTGGCCGAAGGCCATCCCATCGCCGACTACCTGCGCTTCGCCGCGCGGCTGGTCGAGGCGCAGCAGCGGCTGGCGGCCGAGGCGCCCGCCGCCGAGGCCCTGCCGGCCGACGCCGTGCAGCGCGCCAGCGCCAACGGCATGCCGCTCATGCCGGCCTCCGACGCGCTGCCCGCCGGCTGGCGCGCCACCCTGCGCGCGCTGGTCGCCGACGTGCAGGCCGACCCCGCCGTGCCCGCAGTGCTGCGCCCGGTGCTCGACCGCCTGGCCGCGCATGACGACGAGGCGCTCGACGCCCTGGCCCGCCAGGCGCTGGCCGACAACCTCGGCCGCGAGGACATCGCTGCCGCGCCGCTGGTCATGGCCGCGCTGCAGGTCGTCTTCGCCGCCCGCGCCGCGGCGCAGGACGAGCGCAGCATGCCCTACACCGAGCCCGCCACCGTCTGCCCCGTGTGCGGCAGCGCGCCGGTGGCCAGCGTGCTGCGCATCGGCGGCGAGGCCGGCGGCCACCGCTACCTGCACTGCGGCCTGTGCGCCACCGAATGGCACATGGTGCGCGTCAAGTGCAGCCACTGCGAATCGACGCAGGGCGTGCGCTACCAGGGCGTGGAGGAGGCCGAGGCCGGCGACGCCGCGAAGGTGAAGGACCAGGTCGTTCTGGCCGAGACCTGCACGCAGTGCCACACCTACCGCAAGATCGTCAACCAGGAGCAGGACCCTTACGCCGAGCCCCTGGCCGACGACCTGGCCAGCCTCACGCTCGACCTGCTGATGGGCGAGACCGCGTTCTCGCGGGCCAGCGGCAACCCGCTGCTGGCGATCGAGAAGCCGCTGGCGGTGTGATGCGGCGCGCCATCGAGCTGCGCTTGTCCCGGACCGTTCGGGCTGAGCCTGTCGAAGCCCTGCGCAGCGCTTCGACAAGCTCAGCGTGAACGGGGTGTGTTCAGTTTCAGCAGGAACATCCGAAGCATGTCCGCCGTTCCCCACGCCCTTCGCCTGCCCTCGGTCGACCGCGCGCTCGCCGCGCCGGCCATGCAGGCGCTGGCGGAGCGCTACGGCCAGGGCGCGCTGACGGACGCCCTGCGCGCCGAGTTCGACGCCCTGCGCCCGCAGGCCCTGGCCGGCCAGCTCGCTGCCGAGGCCATCGCCGACGACACCCTCGCCGCCGCCTGCGAACGCCGCCTGGCCGCGCGCTTCGCGCCGCGCCTGGTGGCCGTGTTCAACCTCACCGGCACCGTGCTGCACACCAACCTGGGCCGCGCGCTGCTGCCCGACGAGGCCGTGCAGTCGGTGATGTGCGCGCTCACCGCGCCGGCCAACCTGGAGTTCGACCTCGCCACAGGCGGCCGCGGCGACCGCGACGACCTCGTCGACGGCCTGCTGCGCGAGCTGACCGGCGCCGAGGCCGCCACCGTCGTCAACAACAACGCCGCCGCCGTGCTGCTCACGCTCAACGCGCTGGCGGCGCGCAAGGAGGTGATCGTCTCGCGCGGCGAGCTGGTCGAGATCGGCGGCGCCTTCCGCATCCCCGACATCATGTCGCGCGCCGGCGCGAAGCTGGTCGAGGTCGGCACCACCAACCGCACCCACGCCAAGGACTATGCCGAAGCCGTCACGGCGCGCACCGCGCTGCTGATGAAGGTGCATACCAGCAACTACGCCGTGAGCGGCTTCACCAAGACGGTGAGCGAGGCGGAGGTGGCCGCCATCGCCCACGCGCGCGGCCTACCGCTGGCGGTCGACCTGGGCAGCGGCACGCTCGTCGACATGGCGCAATGGGGCCTGCCGCACGAGCCCACCGTGCGCGCCGTGGTGGCCGCCGGCGCCGACCTCGTCACCTTCAGCGGCGACAAGCTGCTCGGCGGCCCGCAGGCGGGCCTGATCGTCGGCCGCAAGGACCTGATCGCGAAGATCAAGAAGAACCCGCTCAAGCGCGCCCTGCGCGTGGGCAAGCTCACCCTGGCCGCGCTGGAGCCCGTGTTGCGCCTCTACCTCGCGCCCGAGCACCTGGCCGAGCGGTTGACCACGCTGCGCCTCTTCACCCGCCCGCGCGCGCAGATGCAGGCCCAGGCCGAGCGCCTGCAGCCCGCCGTGCAGCAGGCGCTGGGCGTGGACTTCGAGGCGAGCGTTGCCCCGATGTCCAGCCAGATCGGCAGCGGCGCGCTGCCCGTGGAGACGCTGCCCAGCGCCGGCCTGCGCATCGCGCCGCGCGAGGCCAAGCGCGCCGGCCGCCGGCTTGCCCGGCTCGAGGCCGCGCTGCGCGGCCTGCCGCGCCCGGTGATCGGCCGCATCGCCGACCAGTCGCTGTGGCTGGACCTGCGCTGCCTGGAGGCGCACGACGAAGCCGCCTTCACCGCGCAACTGCCTGCGCTGCAGGCCGCGCTCGCCGCCCGGCCATGATCATCGGCACGGCCGGCCACATCGACCACGGCAAGACCACGCTGGTGCGCGCGCTCACCGGCGTGGACACCGACCGCCTGAAGGAAGAGAAGGCGCGCGGCATCTCCATCGAGCTGGGCTACGCCTACATTCCCGTGCCGTCCGAAGGCGGGCAGGGCGGCGGGGCAGCCACTGCCAACGTGCTGGGTTTCATCGACGTGCCCGGCCACGAGAAGTTCGTCCACACCATGGCCGCCGGCGCCTCGGGCATCGACCATGCGCTGCTGGTGGTGGCCGCCGACGACGGCGTGATGCCACAAACCCGCGAGCATTTGGCCATCGCCCTGCTGTTCGGCATCACCCAGGGCACCGTGGCGCTGACCAAGTGCGACCGCGTCGATGCCGAACGCATCGCCGCCGTACGCGCAGAGGTCGCCGCGCTGCTGGCCGGCACGCCGCTGCGCGACGCGCCTGTCTTCGAGACCGCCATCGCGCCCGAGGTCGACGCCGCCGGCCTCGGCATCGACGCCCTGCGCGAGCACCTGTTCGCCCAAGCCCGCGCTTGGGAAGAAGAGGCGGCCGAGCGGCGCCGCGGCGGCGGCCTGTTCCGCCTCGCCGTCGACCGCGTCTTCACCCTGCCGGGGCGCGGCACTGTCGTCACCGGCACCGTCTTCGACGGCCACGTGCTGGCGGGCCACACGCTCACCCACTCGGCCACCGGGCGCGGCGTGCGCATCCGCAGCCTGCACGCGCAGAACCGCGCCGCCGAAGTGGGCCGCGCCGGCCAGCGCGTCGCGCTCAACCTGGCCGGCATCGACAAGCACGAGATCGCCCGCGGCGACTGGATCGCCGATGCCCGCGTGCTGCAACCCACGCAGCGCATCGACGTGCGCCTGCGCCTGCTGCCCGGTGCCCCGCCGCTCGGCTCGTGGGCACCGCTGCACGTGCACCTGGGCGCCGCGCACCGGCAGGCACACGCCGTGCCGCTGCAGGCCGACACGATGGCGCCCGACACCGAGGCGCGCGTGCAGCTCGTCTTCGACGCGCCCGTGTTCGTCGTGCCCGGCGACCGCTTCATCGTGCGCAACGCGCAGGGCACGCGCACCGTGGGCGGCGGCGTCGTGCTCGACCCGCTGGCGCCCGAGCGCCGGCGCCGCAGCGCCGAGCGCATGCAGTGGCTCGACGCCCTCGACACCCTGGTCGCCACCGGCGACGCGCGCCCGCTGCTGGCCGCCGCGCCGGCCGGCCTCACGCGCAGCGCGCTGGCGCGCCTGCTGGGCCGTCTGCCTGCGCCCGGCTGGGCGGGCGACGACGCGCCCTCGTTCCCCATCGGCCAGCCCGGCCCGCTCGCCGGGTCGATGCTCGGCGCCCCCGGCGCCGGCGGCGATGCCGACGAACTGTGGCTGGCCCCCGCCGCCTGGGCGGCCGTGCGCGAGCGCATCACCGACGCCCTGCAACGCCACCACGCCCGCGCCCCCGACGAGCCCGGCCTGAACAGCGCCCGCCTGCAACGCATGGCCTTCCCCGCGCAAAGCGGCGCCCAGGCCAGCTTCGCGCGCCTGCCCGCCCAGGGCTGGCAGGCCTGGATCGAGCGCCTGCTGGCCGAACGCGACGCCGAGGGCCGCCCCGTGCTGGAACGCACCGGCCACTGGCTGCACCTGCCCGGCCACCGCGTCAGCCTGAGCGACACCGAGCAGGCCCTGGCCGACCGCCTGCACCCCCTGCTGCTGGCCGGCGGCAACGACCCGCCCTGGGTGCGCGACCTGGCGCGCGAGACCGGTGTGCGCGAAGACGCCGTGCGCGAGCTGCTGCGCAAGCAGGCGCGGCTGGGCGTGCTGTACCAGGTGGTGAAGGACCTGTTCTACCCGGCCGAGCGCATGGCCGAGCTGGCGCAGACCTTTGTGGCGCTGAGTGTGGCCGACACGCCGGATGCCGCCGCAGCCATCGCCAAGGCTTCGTCGGCCTCCGACGCCACCGCCCCATCGGCCTCCGACACCCCCCACCCGTTCGGGCTGAGCCTGTCGAAGCCGGGCACCGCCGTTTCCCCCAAAGGCCTCCCCCCTAGCGCCGTCGAAGCCCGCGCCTTCCGCGACGCCGTGCACCTCGGCCGCAAGCGCGCCATCCAGATCCTCGAGTTCTTCGACCGCATCGGCTACACCCGCCGCGTGGGCGACGCGCATCTGCTGCGCCCGAACACGCGCTGGACGAAAGAGGAGGGCCCCGTCACCGGCCCCTAGAATCCCCGCGCCTTTGCACAGGCGCGCAGAACATCTTCTCGTTGTTCTTCAAAAGGAAGGCAAACGCACCCGGTGGTGCGCCCGGGCTTCAAACCCGGTAGGGGGCGCCAGCCGCTTCCTGGTCGGTTCGACTCCGGCTGCTTTCCGCCA
>NZ_JBIQNC010000219.1:0-7478 GCF_044462705.1 Xenophilus sp. | reverse complement strand
CACGGCGGCGGCCAGCGCCTGGGCCACGGCGGGCGCCGGCGCGGCGCTGCCGGCGTCCACCCGCGCGGCGCTGCCGTGGCCGCGCCGCTCCAGCGCCAGCAGCAGGCGCAGCTGCCAGTCGGCGACGACGAAGAGCACGCCGTCTTCCACCGTCAGCTCCTGCACGCCGCGCAGGCGGTTGGCCAGGCGCCGGCCGAAGGGCCCCCAGCCCTGCGCCAGCGCGCCGCCGAGTGCCCCGCCCAGCGCCGCGCCGGCGCCCAGCGACAGGCCGCCCACCGCCAGGTCGGCCACCACGCCCACCGCGGCGCCCACGGCCGCGCCCTGGCCCAGCCGCACGCCGGCCTGGCGCAGCGTCTCGGGGTGGAACAGGTCCAGCGTCCAGCGGCCCTGCAGCGGCGGCAGGGGCGCCTCGGCACCGTCGCCCTCGCGGAAGCCGTACAGGCCGAGCAGCGTGTCCACGTGGTGCTGCGCGCGCTCGGTCACCTGGCGGCGCAGGGCGTTGACCTCGGTGCGGCGGGCGGTCTCGTCCTGCATCGCCTCGGCCGGCACGGCGCGGCGCATGGCGGCGATCTCGACCAGCCCTTCGGCGATCAGCGTGCAGCCGGCCTCGCGGCGCGCTTCGGCCTCGCGCTGCAGGTGCGCGGCGATGGCGCGCAGCGATTCGCGCCGCGCGGGCAGCAGCGTGCCCAGGTCCTGGTACAGCTCGCGCTCGGCGCCGGTGAAGGGCGCGGCGGCGTCGAAGCGCACCACGGCGTGCAGCCCGGCCGCCGCCAGCATGGCGCGCCATTCGGCCTCGCCCGCGCCCTGGCCGGCCGCCTGCGCGACGAAGTTGAGCACCGGCATCACCGGCTTGCCGCAGGCGCCGAGCAGCTCCACCTCGTCGCGGAACTTGGGCAGCACCGGCTCGCGCACGTCGATGACGAGGAAGGCGGCGTCGGCCTCCTCCAGCAGCGTGCGCAGCACCTTGGCCTCCTGCTCGAAGGCGCCGTGCGCCTCGGGCCCGGCGAGAAAGCGGCGGATGCGCTCGGGGCGCGAATCGCCGTCCAGCGTCTGCACGTGGGCCAGCAGCGTCACCGCGTCCTCCAGCCCGGGCGTGTCGAAGAAGCGCACGGCGGGGCGGCCGTCCACGCGCAGGTCGATGCGCTCGACGTGGCGCGTGGTGCCGGGCCGGTCGGAGACCTCGCCGAAGTCGACGCGGCGGGTGAGCGTGCGCAGCAGCGAGGTCTTGCCGGCGTTGGTGTGGCCGACGACGGCGATGCGCAGCGGGGCGGCCTCGGGGGATTCGGTCATGGTGCGGCAGGTGGGAGCAGGGCGTCGGCGGCCTGCGTGGCGCAGGGGATGTCGTCCAGGCCGATGGAGGCGAGCCAGCGCTGCCAGCGGTCGGCGCCGGCGGGGGCGTCGTCCGGCGTGTCGGGCGCACCCAGCAGCCACAGCCGGCATGCGCCGGCCAGCGGCAGCGCCTCGCGCAGCAGGCGCTCGGTGCCGCGGTCGGGGCTGGCGGCGGCGCGGCAGGCCAGCACCAGCAGGCGGGGGTGCAGGCGTTCCAGCGCCTGCAGCAGCGCCAGGCGCTGGGCGGCGCTGCCGTCCACGCGCAGCGTCTCGGTGACGGCCGGCGG
Organism: Xenophilus sp.; assembly: GCF_044462705.1. Classification (NCBI taxonomy): domain Bacteria; kingdom Pseudomonadati; phylum Pseudomonadota; class Betaproteobacteria; order Burkholderiales; family Comamonadaceae; genus Xenophilus; species Xenophilus sp. Next base: position 5,862 of record NZ_JBIQNC010000219.1, on the reverse strand, counting down.
CAGCGGCGCCGGCGGCCAGGGCCAGTCGGCGGGCAGTTCGAAGCCGGCCAGCAGCACGGCGTCGCTGGGGGCGACGGCGTGCGAGGGGTGGGCGGGGCGCGGGTCGCCGCCGTGCGTGTCGGCGTCCACCACCTCGGCCGGCGCGAGGGCGTCGAAGCGGGCGAAGAGGCGCTGGTAGTAGGGCTCGCGCCAGTCCGGCGCGAGCCGGCCGCGCCGCGCGCGCCACATGGCGGCGCACAGCAGCGCGCACAGGGCGCGGGGCAGCAGGCCGTAGACGATCACGCAGCCCACCAGCCAGCCGGCGAGCTGCCGGTCGGTGGGCGCCGCTGCATCCGGCACGGGAAAGCCGAGCCAGCCCGGCGCCACCGCCAGCGCCTGTACCCAGCGGGCGAAGACGGCCGGGTCGAGCAGCGTCGTCTCCCAGCCCAGCGTGTAGCGGCGGAAGGAGAGGGCGAACAGCAGCGCGCCCAGCGCCGCCGCGAAGGCCAGCGTCCACACCACGTGGCTGGCCAGCCCCAGCAGCCAGGGCAGCAGCCGTGCGCGCTCCAGCAGGCGCAGCCCGCCGTGCAGCAGCGCCGCGCCCTCGGTGCCCCGGCCGAGCGTGAAGCGCGCCGTCAGCGTGAGCCACAGGCGCCCGATCAGGCTGCCGCCGAAGGCCGATGCGCCCGGCCACGCGAGCGCCAGCAGCCACAGGGCCAGCGTGACCAGGTGCGTGCCCAGCAGAGCGACCAGCGCGGCCATGACGTTGATGCGGCGGTCCTGCGCATCGACCACGCCGCCGGCCAGCGCCAGCCCGGCCAGCACCACCGCCGCCGCCAGGCCCAGCAGCACCCAGGGCGCCGCCCGCTGCGCGCGGGCCAGCCGGCCGCGCAGGTCCAGCCGCTCGGCCAGCAGCCCGGCGCGCCGCCCGGCCTGGGCCTGCCGGCTGCCGCCGGCGGCCGCGGCCTGGCGCAGGGCCTGGCTGTCTTCCAGCGGGCCGGCGTCCTCGATCAGGCGCACGGCCTCGGTCAGCAGGGCGGCGGCAGCGGGGCGGGCGGGTGGCGAAGCGGAAGGCGGATGCAAGTCGGTCGGGCGCGCGGCGATGAAGAGAGATTGAAACCGGCCGGACGGCCCTGAATTGCAGAGGGGCGGCGCCGGACGTGCGGCGCATTGTCCGACGCGGCGCCGGGTGAAAAGGAAGCCGGTTCCCCGGAAAATAGGCCAGAATGCCGGCATCGGTCACAGGGGTTCCCTGTCCAGCGCCTGCTTCCCCTGGCGGGCATGAAAGGAAAGTCATCATGGCAAAGCGCAACCGCGAAGGCGATGGCCTCGGCTGAAGCCCACCCCCGCCACCCCCGAAAGCCCAGTCGCGTACTGGGCTTTTTGCTGTCTGCGGTGCTGGCGGCCACGGCGCTGTTCGCGCTGGCCGAGTGGCTGGGCGGGCGGCGCATCGTGCTGGCGGCGCCGCCCATCGGGCTGGAGAAGGCGCAGTGGGTGGTGCTGCTGGGCGCCGTGGCGGCGGTGGCGGGCTGGATCACCTCGGCCATCGTGACCATGCGCAACTCGATCCGGCAGCACACCATCACGACGCTGCTGAACTCGCGCCTGTCGGAAACCTACATGAGCCAGACGCGGCTGGTGAACGCGCGCTACTTCACCCCGTCCGGCGCGATCTACCGGCTGGGCGAGGAAGAGGCCCGCAGCGGCGCGCCGGAGGCGCAGATCCCGGCGCTGCGCTACCTGCTGAACTACTTCGAGTTCATCGCCGTGGGCATCCGCTACGGCGACCTGGACGAGACGCTGATGAAGCAGACCTTCCGCGGCATCCTGTGCGGGGTGTACGAGGCGGCCGAGCCGCTGATCCGCCAGCGGCGCACGACGCCGCCCGGCAGGAAGGCTGCGCCGCGGACCTTCGAGCATCTGCACTGGCTCTATGAGCGGTGGTTCGATCCGGAACTGCAGAGGCAGGTGCTGGACAGGCCGGTGGCGAATCCGTATCGCCGCCGCAGCGTTTGAGCCCTCCGATCCGTTCACGCTGAGCCTGTCGAAGCGCCGCGCCCGGCTTCGACAAGCCCAGCCCGAACGGCTCTTGTGGCACCACGCGGCCACGGCGCGAACCTCAGCGGTATGTCAGCGCCGCCTCGTCCAGGTCCACCGCCGGCAGCGTATGCCGTTCCGTCTCGTATTCGTGCATGTGGGTCCAGGGCTCGCGGTCGCCCTGGCGGTGCATGCGGTGCTGGGTGCGCAGCACGTAGCCGGCGTTGAAGTTGGCCGGGTCGCACCAGGGCAGCAGGGGCATGCCGACGTCCTCGGGCCGCAGGCGGGGCGTCACGGCGGCGGCGCCGCGCTGCGCCATGTGGTCGAGCAGGCGGCAGACGAAGCCGCACACCAGGTCCACCCGCAGCGTCCAGCTCGAACGGAAGTAGCCCTGCACGTAGGCCAGGTTGGGCAGGCCCTCGATCATCAGGCCGCGGTAAGTGACGCGGGGCGTGAGGTCCACCGGCGCGCCGTCGACGGCGAAGGGCACGCCGCCGAACAGGGCGAGGTCGAAGCCGGTGGCGGCCACGACGACGTCCGCATCCAGCCGGCCGCCGCCGGCCAGCACGATGCCGGCCTCGTCGAAGCACTCGATGGCGTCGGTGACGATGCTGGCCGTGCCTTCGCGGATCGCGGCGAACAGGTCGCCGTCAGGCACCACGGCCAGGCGCTGCTGCCAGGGGCGGTAGGCGGGATTGAAGTGGCGTTCCACGTCGAAGCCCTCGGGCAGCAGCGCGCGGGTCTGCGCGATCAGCCAGGCACGCAGCGCCTCGGGCTGCTCGAAGGACATGCGCGTCAGTTCGGCGTGGCGGGCGATGTGCGCGCGCCGCAGGATCTCGAACAGCCATTCCTCCGGGATGTCCAGCGCGCGCAGCGGCGCGGCGAGTTCGTGCTCCCAGCCGCGAGCGATGAAGAAGGTGGGCGAGCGCTGCAGCAGCGTGACGTGCGCCGCCTGCCCGGCCAGCGCCGGCACCAGCGTGGCCGCGGTGGCGCCGGAGCCGATCACGACCACGCGCCGGCCGGTGCAGTCCAGGTCTTCCGGCCAGTGCTGCGGGTGGACGAGCGTGCCCGCGAAGCGTTCCATGCCCGGCCATTCGGGCAGGTGTCCCTTGGCGTGGTCGTAGTAGCCCTGGCACAGCCACAGGAAATTGCAGGTGAGCGTCGACGCCTCGCCGGTGGCCCGGCGAACGAGCCGCACCGTCCAGCGCTGTTCACTGGAGGACCAGTCCGCCGCGGTCATCTTCAGGCCGTAGCGGATGTGCGGCGCCAGGCCGTGCTCGTCGATGGTCTCGGCCAGGTAGGCGCGGATCTCGTCGGCCGTGGCCAGCGCGCGGCCGCGCCAGGGCTTGAAGCCGTAGCCGTAGGTGTACAGGTCGCTGTCCGAGCGCGCGCCCGGGTAGCGATGGGTGCGCCAGGTGCCGCCGAAGCCGTCCATGGCTTCCACGACGGCGAAGCGGCGCTGCGGCTGCTGCCGGCGCAGGTGGCAGGCGGCGCCGATGCCGGAGACGCCTGCGCCGATGATGAGGACGTCGAGGTGTTCGCCGTGGCTGGTGCTCATGACCGCTTGTCTCCTGCACGTCCCGTGGCGCGCCTGTGGTGTTCGACTCTAGACGCCCAGGCGGCCGTTGCACGGGCACATTGGCGACGGCCGCTGCCGCAAGCCTCACCCTGCGGTGGGCCAGTGGGCCTGGAAATCGAAGGAGAGCTGTTGCTGGTGGCGGATGGACAGCAGCACCACGCTGGCCGGCAGGTGGGCGTACAGGAGCAGGTGGTGCGTCATCACGTATTCGCGGATCTCGCCGCCGGAGGCGATGGCGTTCAACTGCTGGACCAGTCGCTCTTGCGCACTGGCGACCTCGACCGAATGGGCCTGGCGCGCCAGGAAGCGCCGGCCCATGCCGGGGAAGCGCTCCAGGTTGGGAATGACGATCTCAGCCAGTTCGTCCAGCAGGGCATCGAAGGCCTGGGGCGCCTCGGCCTGCAGCAGGAAGGCCTGGATGTCGCGCAGGTTGTGCTCGAAGTTGGCGGTGAGCTTGACGACGTGCCTGCGCTGCGACGGCGGCATGGCGTCAGTTATCAGACGGGTTGCTCGCCCGGCCGCCGGCGCGGCGGCGCCTGAGGGCCGACAGCGTGCTGCGGGCGTCCTTGACCTTGCCGGCCGCCAGGTCGGCCAGGCCGCGGCTGGCTTCGTCGATGAGCAGCAGGTGGATGCGCTCGCGTTCCAGCCGGTGGTAGTAGTCCAGCCGCTGTGCGTCGATCAGCGCGACATAGCTCTCGCCGTTCTTGGTGATGATCTTCTCGCTGCCCGCCTTGACCTGATCCGCCAGGTCGGACAGCTGGGCGCGCGCCTGAGAAAGGGGGATCACATCGCTGGTGGCAATGGCCATGAGATTTTCTACCAAAGTTTGTACAGAATTCTGTACATCTTAGACGCGCTCGGCCGGTTCCGGCAATAAAAAAAGCGGCCGCGCAGGGCCGCCTTCGGCGCCAATCCGGCAGGGACTACTTGCGCGCTTCGTCCTTGATCTGCGGCAGCTCCGTCCCCTCCGGCTTGGCCAGCAGGCCGGCCTGCACGTAGGTGGCCAGCTTGGCGCGGGTGTCGACGATGTCGAGGTTGCGCATGGTCAGCTGGCCGATGCGGTCGGCGGGGGAGAAGGGCGCGTCTTCCACCTTCTCCATGCTCAGGCGCTCGGGCGCGTAGGTGAGGTTGGGCGATTCGGTGTCGAGGATCGAGTAGTCGTTGCCGCGGCGCAGTTCCAGCGTCACCTCGCCGGTGATGGCGCGCGCCACCCAGCGCTGCGCCGTCTCGCGCAGCATGATGGCTTGCGGGTCGAACCAGCGGCCCTGGTAGAGCAGGCGGCCGAGCTTGATGCCGTTGATGCGGTACTGCTCGATCGTGTCCTCGTTGTGGATGCCGGTGACCAGCCGCTCGTAGGCGATGTGCAGCAGCGCCATGCCGGGGGCCTCGTAGATGCCGCGGCTCTTGGCCTCGATGATGCGGTTCTCGATCTGGTCGCTCATGCCCAGGCCGTGGCGGCCGCCGATGCGGTTGGCCTCTTCCATCAGCGCGACCAGGTCGTCGAAGCGCTGGCCGTTCAGCGCCACCGGGCGGCCTTCCTCGAAGCGCACGCGCACCTCCTCGGGCTTCACTTCCACCTCGGGCTTCCAGAAGGCCACGCCCATGATCGGGTTGACGATGCGGATGCCGCTGCTCAGGTGCTCCAGGTCCTTGGCCTCGTGCGTGGCGCCGAGCATGTTGGAGTCGGTGCTGTACGCCTTCTCGACCGACATCTTGTAGTCGAAGCCGTTGGCGATGAGGAACTCGCTCATCTCCTTGCGCCCCCCCAGCTCGTCGATGAAGGTCTGGTCCAGCCAGGGCTTGTAGATCTTCAGGCCGGGGTTGGTCAGCAGGCCGTAGCGGTAGAAGCGCTCGATGTCGTTGCCCTTGAAGGTGCTGCCGTCGCCCCAGATGTTGACGTCGTCCTCTTTCATGGCGGCCACCAGCATGGTGCCGGTGACGGCGCGGCCCAGCGGCGTGGTGTTGAAGTAGGTCACGCCGCCGGTGGAGACATGGAAGGCATTGGCCTGCAGCGCGGCGATGCCTTCGGCCACGAGCTGCTGGCGGCAGTCCACCAGGCGGGCCTTCTCGGCGCCGTAGGCCAGCGCCTTGCGCGGGATCTCGTCGTAGTCGGGCTCGTCGGGCTGGCCCAGGTTGGCGGTGTAGGCGTAGGGCTGGGCGCCCTTCTTCTTCATCCACAGCAGCGCGGCGCTGGTGTCCAGGCCGCCGGAGAAGGCGATGCCGACCTTCTGGCCGGTGGGGAGGGATTGGAGGATGGTGCTCATGGT
>NZ_JBIQNC010000218.1:0-7556 GCF_044462705.1 Xenophilus sp. | reverse complement strand
CCCGGTAGTCGATGCGCAGCGTATGCCGATAGCGCGCATCGCCCTGCGCCCAGAAGGCATCGAGCGCCGCGCCCACCCCGGCCGGCTGCGCGATGCCGAACCAGAAGAAGGCCTCGCGCCCCAGGGCGATCACCGTGCGCCCCCCATCGTGGCCCTGCCAGGTGTTCAGCAGCAGGTCGGCCATCAGCGGCTGGAAGCGCCGCTTCACCGCCATGGACCAGGCGCGGTTGCCGACGGGCTTGCAGGGCACGGTGTTGAGCCAGAACACCTCGCGGCCGGCGGCGACCGACGCGTCGAAGTCCGGCGGCGGTGCGTCGGCGCCGTGCTGCTGCCGATACAGCGCCGCGCGCACGAGCTGCCCGCCCTTGCCGACGAAGGGCAGAGCGTGCTCGACCTCCGTGCGGCCCGGGTCGCGACCGAAGATGCACAGCCGCGCATCGCGCGGGCCGAGGCCGATGATCGGGTCACGCCAGTCGCGGCCGCATGCCGCGTAGACGTCGCGGTCGATGCCGGCCGTGTGCTCGGCCAACTGGCGGAAAGCCGTGCGCTGCGCTGGCGGCATGTCGGAGAGCGCTGCCGCGAGGCAGGCTACTTGCCCCAGCTGTCCTTCAGCCCGCTGGTCCGATTGAACACCGCCATGCCGTCCGCGCCGGCGCCCGGATCGACGACGAAGTAGCCCAGCCGCTCGAACTGGTAGCTCGCCCCGGCCGGCGCATCGCGCAGCCCGGGCTCGATGTAGCCCGAGACGACCTGCAGGCTGCCCGGATTGAGCTCTTCGGTCACGTCGTCCGCCGTCCCCGGCTGCTCGGCGGCGAACAGCCGCTCGTACAGCCGGATCTGCGCCGGCACCGCGTCGTGCACGCCCACCCAGCCGATCACGCCCTTGACCTTCACGCTGTCGGCGCCGGGCGTGCCGCTCTTCGTGTCGGGCAGCACCTCGGCCAGCACCTTGGCCACGCGGCCGTCGGCGTCCTTCTCGAAGCCGGTGCACTGCACGACGTAGCCGTACTTCAGCCGCACCTTGTTGCCTTCCACCGGCTGGCCCGCCGCGTTGGTGTGGGGCGGGTACAGGCGCCGGTAGCCCTTCTCGGGCACCTCCATGAAGTCCTCGCGCTCGATCCACAGTTCGCGGCCGAAGCTGAAGCGGCGCAGGCCGGCGGCTTCGTCGTGCGGGTTCACCGGGGCGGTGCAGGGCTCCAGGTGGCCGGCGCCCATCGCGGCGTCCCAGTTGGTGATCTCCAGCTTCAGCGGCTGAAGCACGGCCATCGCGCGCGGCGCCACCGGGTCGAGCGTGTCGCGCAGCGCGGCTTCCAGCGCGGCGTACTCGGTCCAGGCGCCGCCCGTCTTGGTGGTGCCGCTGCGCTCGCAGAAGAGCTTCAGCGCCTCGGGCGTGTAGCCGCGCCGGCGCAGGCCGGCCAGGGTGGGCATGCGCGGGTCGTCCCAGCCGTCCACGTGGCCTTCCTCCACCAGCTGGCGCAGCTTGCGCTTGCTGGTGATGACGTGGGTGACGTTCAGGCGCGCGAACTCGTACTGGTGCGGCGGCGGCGCGACCAGCAGGCCGCCTTCGATCAGGCGCTGCATCAGCCAGTCGTAGAAGGGCCGCTGGTCCTCGAACTCCAGCGTGCAGATGGAGTGGGTGATCTGCTCCAGCGCGTCCTCGATGGGGTGCGCGAAGGTGTACATCGGGTAGATGCACCAGCGATCACCCGTGTTGTGGTGCGTGGCCCGGCGGATGCGGTAGAGCGCCGGGTCGCGCAGGTTGATGTTGGGCGAGGCCATGTCGATCTTCGCGCGCAGCACGGCGGCGCCGTCGGGCAGCCTGCCGTCCTTCATCTCGCGCAGGCGGGTCAGGTTCTCCTCGGGCGTGCGGCTGCGGAAGGGGCTGTCGATGCCGGGCCGGCCGAAGTCGCCGCGGTTGGCGCGCATCTGTTCGGGCGTCTGCTCGTCCACGTAGGCGTGGCCGGCCGTCACCAGGTACTCGGCCGCGCGGTACATGAAGTCGAAGTAGTCGCTGGCGAAGTACTCGTGCTTCTGGAAGCGGGGCAGGGCGCAGGCCGAGCTTTCGGGCGCGGGCGCGTCGGGCAGCTCGGTGTCGTAGCCCAGCCACGCCACCATCTCGCGGATGGAGTCGACGTATTCCTGCTCTTCCTTCTCGGGGTTGGTGTCGTCGAAGCGCAGGTGGCACACGCCGCCGTACTCTTTCGCCAACTCGAAGTTCAGCCAGATGCTCTTGGCGTGGCCGATGTGCAGGTAGCCGTTGGGCTCGGGCGGGAAGCGGGTGCGGATGCGCGCCGGATCGGGCATGCCGGCCTGGTGGTGCGGGCCGTCGCCCGGGCTGCCGCCCCAGCGGCGGCCGTCGTAGGTGCCTTGGGCGAGGTCGGACTCGATGACGTGGCGCAGGAAGTTGCTGGGGGCCGCGGGCGCGCCGGCCCCTGCGGCGGCGGTCTCTTTGTGACCGCCGGTTTTGCCGTTGGGGGATTGCATCGGGGAATTTTAGGAGCCCCTGCGTACTCTCACCCCGGTCGCGCCCGGGCCGGGACCCGCGACGCCGGGCGTGGAAAAGCGCACGGCGGCCGGGCAGCCGGTTTACGTTTGGCAACCATCTTCACCTGCCAGCGTGAACCTGATTCACGCCTGACGCGTTCAATACCCACATGGGCGGATCGTCCTGGCGGCAGGCGCCGATCCACCTCTTATTCGATTCAAGGAGCACCCAGATGGCACGTTCGACTTTCTTCAAATGGGCCGCCGCCGGCGTCGTGGCCGCCGGGGCGTTGTTTGCCGCCTCGTCGGCCAGTGCCGGTGTGAGCTGGTCCGTGGGCATCAGCGCCCCGGGCGTGGCGGTCGGCGTGGCCAATCCGGGCTACTACTACCCGCCGGCCCCGGTGTACGTGGCACCCCCGCCGCCGGTCTACTACCGCCCGGCGCCCGTGTACTACGCGCCGCCGCCGGTGTACGTGGCGCCGCGGCCGGTGTACCGGCCGTATCGGCCCTACTACGGCCCGGGCGCGTATCGCCACGGCCCGCATCACCGCCACTGGCGCTGACAAGGCTCTGCCCCTGTGCCGAAGCCGCCCGAACCGGGCGGCTTTTTCTTTGTGCCTTGTCTACATCGCGCGGAAGAGGTGGGCGTAGAGCCGGCTCACCGGGATCTTCTCGTCCGGCCGGCCGCGCAGCCGCAGGTGCATCTTGCCGGCGTCGTCGCGGTGCACGGACTCGACGGCTCCGGCCCGCACCACCACGGCCCGGTGCACCTGCCAGAAGGCGGCCGGGTCCAGTTGCGGCAGCAGCTGCTTCAGGGGGGTGCGGATCAGGTGCTCGCGGTCGGCGGTGAGCACGCGCACGTACTTGTCCGCCGCCTCGAAGTACAGCACCTCCTCGATCGGCACCATGCGCACGGTGGTGCCGCCGGCGTCGCTGGCGGCGATCACCTTGAGCGGCGCCGCCGAGGCACCGCCGCTCGGCGCGCCGCCGGCGGCCGACAGCAACCGGCGCCACTGGGCCAGCGCCGCGTCCAGCGCATCGCCGGCCGGCGCGGTGCCGGGGGCCAGCGCCTGCCGCAGGCGAGCCACCGTGCGCTGCAGGCGCTGCGGCTGCACCGGCTTGAGCACGTAGTCCAGCGCCTGGGTCTCGAACGCGCGGGCAGCGTATTCGTCGTAGGCGGTGACGAACACCAGTTGCGGCATCGGCGCCTCGTGCACCGGCCAGGCGTCGGCCAGTTCCGCGGCGGCGGCCAGGCCGTCCTGGCCCGGCATGCGGATGTCGAAGAACAGCACCTGCGGCTGCAGGCGCAGCGCCTCGGCGACGGCGCGGCGCCCGTCGCCGACGGTGGCGAGCACCTGCAGCTCGGGCCAGGCCTGCGCCAGCTCGGCCTGAAGGGCCTGGGCCAGCAGGGGTTCGTCTTCGGCGATGAGGGCGGTCGGCGGCATGGCGGATCGGGTCAGAGGGGAAAGAGGATGGTGGCGCGCGTGCCGCCGCCGGGCAGGCCGGCCATCTCGAGGCAGGCACGGTCGCCGTGCAGGGTGTGCAGCCGCTCGCGCACCTGCTGCACGCCGAAGCCGGACGGGCCGTCGTGGCGCTCGGGCAGGCCGCCGGCAGGCAGGCCGGCGCCGGTGTCGGCCACCTCGAGCACGAGTTGTTCGCCCTCGGCATGCGGCGCTCGCCGGGCGCTGACGCGGATCTCGCCGCCCGCGACCTGCGGCTCCAGGCCGTGGCGGATGGCGTTCTCCACCAGCGGCTGCAGCAGCAGGGGCGGCACGGGCACCTCGCGCAGCTCGTCGGGCAGCGCCAGCGTGTAGCGCAGGCGCTCGCCCATGCGCACCTGCATCAGTTCCAGGTAGTCGGCCAGGCGGTCGAACTCCTGCGCCAGCGGGTGCTGCGTGGCCCGCGAGCCGTTGAGGGTGGCGCGCAGGTAGCTGTTGAGGCGGTCGAGCATGGCGATGGCACGCGGCGGGTCCACCGCGATCAGCGCGCGCAGGTTGGCCAGCGTGTTGAACAGCATATGCGGCTCCAGCTGCGTCTCCAGCAGCTTGAGCTGGGCCTCGCTGGCATCGCGCTCGGCGGCGGCGATCTTGGCGGCCATGGCGGCCGCCCGGCCCCGTGTGTAGAAGAAGAAGGAGCCGATTGCGCCCGCTGCGATGGTGACGTACAGGCCCATCGCGCTGTCGCGGGCGCCGTCCTGCGGGTCGAGGGGCGCGGAGGAGCCGACCAGCGTGTAGGCCAGCCAGTTGCCGCCGTAGAAGGCGACCACGATGCCGATGGCCGTGAGCAGCAGGCCGCGCCAGCCCTTGGGCCAGCCGTGGCCGCCGTCGGGGCTGTTGTGGCAGTGCTTCGGGTCCACCAGGTAGCGGCCGAACTCGATCACCCCCCAGCAGATGGTGCCGATGCACAGCGAATAGACCAGTTGCGACCCATAGCTGCGCCCCGGCTTCATCATGGTGGTGAACACGGCCACCACGCAGCACAGCGCCACCACGTACAGGTAGTGGCGCAGGGTGTAGAGCGCCGCGGCGACGGGCGGGCGGCGCACGGGAGAGGGGGGCAGGGAGGACATGTAGCGGGATTCTTGACGAAGAAGCGCGGCGCCGCCCAGGGGAGCGCCGCGTTCTGCCGTCACCAGGGATCGGTGCCGGCGGCCTGCAGCCGGGCGCGCTCGCGCTCGACCATGCGGCCCATCAGCGAGCCGCCCGGCGCGAAGGCCCACACCGCCAGTCCGTGGAAGAACAGCCCCAGGCCCCAGCCCAGCAGCGGATACACGGCCCAGTGCCGCCCGCTGCCCAGCGAGAGCGCGACCAGCCCGGCGTTGACCGCCACATACACCGCGGCGTGGATGAACCAGCCCAGCTTGGCCCGGGCGCGGCGGTGGGCCAGCCGGTCGAGGCGTTGGGCATTGGGAAGGGTGGTGGTGTTCATGGCGGACTCCTCGGGAACGGGTGGGTGGATGGAAGACAGCGATCTCAGGCGGCGGCCGGCACCGCGTGGCGGCGCACGGCCAGCCGGACCAGCCGCAGCGCGCGGCCGGCGAACACGCCGCTGAACAGGCCGTACAGCGTGCTGACGCCCACGGCGAAGCCGGCCTGGTGGGCGTAGGCGGGATGGAAGGCCAGCGTCACGCCGACCGCGTACTTGGTCAGGAAGATGCCCATCATCAGCGCCAGCGGCATGGCGCTGCCGGGCTGGTGGAAGCGGCGGGCCCCGGCGTCGTAGCGCACGGACGGGTCGAGCGGCACGCGGCTGACCGCCGCCAGCGCGACGGCCGCCGCGGCGGCCCAGCCGGCCATCGCCAGCGGCCCGGCGCCGGCATGGCCGAAGGCCGTCGCCACGCCGTAGGCAGCGAAGACCACCATGGCCAGCGGCAGGGCCACCGCACGGGCCAGCGGGGTGCTGCCGGGCCGAAGCTGCCGGCCGCCCATCCAGGCCAGCAGGGCGAAGACGGCGAACACCCAGGTGGGCGTGTGGGCGAGGATCTGGATCAGCATGGCGGGACTCCTTGGAGGGCTTTGGTTGTGCGGAGGCATCGGAAGGTCGATGGGCGCACTGTGCGACCGCGGGCGCCGCCTTCACAGCGGCATGCGACGGAATGCGCCAGGCGCGCGCGAAATGCGCCCGCGGCGCGCCGGCGGCGGCCTTTACCGGCCGTTTACGGTCGGGTGGGCACGGCGTCTACGATTCGCCGCTCTACTGGCGCCGCCGCATGCACGGGCGGTTTCACCCCATCCATCCCTCCATGGCTCACGCTCCCAGCCCCGATCCGACCCCGCAGCCTTCCGACGTCCACGCGCCGCCGCCGATGCGGCCGCCGTCGCGGCGCCGGCGCTGGCTGGGCGCCCTGGCCGCGGTGCTGGTGCTGGGCGTGCTGGCCGGGGGCAGCTACTACCTGGTCAAGCGGCCGGCGGCCGACGGGCGCGGCGGCTTCGCCGGCGGGCCGCGCGGACCGGGCGGGCCGGGCGGCCCCGGAGGCTTCGGCCTGGTGACGGTGGGGCATGCCGTCGCCGAGCAGGCCCGGATCCCGATCACCCTCGACGCGCTGGGCACCGTGACGCCGCTGGCCACCATCACGCTCAAGCCCCAGGTCGGCGGCGTGCTGACCGAGGTGCTGTTCGAGGAAGGCCAACTGGTCAAGAAGGGCCAGTTGCTGGCGCGCATCGACCCGCGCCCCTACGAGCAGGCGCTGGAGCAGGCCAGGGGCGCCCGCCTGCGCGACGAGGCGCAACTGGAGGCGGCACGGGTCACGCTGGCGCGCTACCGCACCCTGCTGGGGCAGGACTCCATCGCCCGTCAGGACGTGGATACGCAGGCCGCGCTGGTCAAGCAGCTCGAAGGCACCGTGACCAGCGACCGCGCCTCCGAGGCGGCGGCGCGGGTCAACCTGGAGTTCACCCGCATCACCGCGCCGGTGGCCGGCCGCATCGGCCTGCGCACGGTGGACCCGGGCAACACCGTGGCCGCCGGCGGCACGACCGGCATCGCCGTCATCACGCAGATCCATCCCATCGACGTGCAGTTCGCCGTGCCGCAGGGCCGCATCCCGGACATCCAGACACAGGTGGCGGCGGGCGCGAAGCTGGAAGTGACGGCGACGGACCGCAACCGCAGCGACGTGCTGGACCGCGGCACCTTCTCCACGCTCGACAACCTGGTGGACACCACCACCGGCACCGTCAAGGCCAAGGCGCGCTTCGAGAACACGGCGGGCCTGCTCTTTCCCAACCAGTTCGTCAACGTGCGGCTGACGCTGCGCACCATCGACACGCTGGTGGTCCCGGTGACGGCCGTGCGCACCGGCCCGAACGGCCCTTACGTCTACGTGATCGCCGAGGACCGCACCGTCTCGATGCGCGCCGTCAAGCGCGGCGAGGCGACGGTGGACGTGATCGCCATCACCGAGGGGCTGAAGGCGGGCGAACTGGTGGTGACCGAAGGCGGCGACCGCCTCAGCGAGGGCTCGCGCGTGCAGTTGCAGGGCGAGCGCCCGGCCGCCACCGGCCCGCGCCCGCAGGGCGGCGGGCGGCGGCGCGGGCAGGGCGGTGCCGGTGCCGGTGCCGGTGCGCCGCCGG
>NZ_JBIQNC010000217.1:0-7713 GCF_044462705.1 Xenophilus sp. | reverse complement strand
GAGGTGCCGGCGATGCCGCGCTCGTGGATGATGCGCGCCAGCATCGGGAAGGCGGTGATGGCGATGGCCGCGCCCAGGAACAGCGAGGCCTCCAGCGGCCGCGCCTTGGCGGCGAACAGCCCCGGCGTCCCGAGCAGCCACGGTGCCATGGCGAAGGCCAGCGCGAAGGGCACCGCGATGCCGGCCGCCGACACCGCCAGGGCGCTGCACGCGCGCTGGCGGAAATGCGCCGCGTTGAACTCCGTGCCCACGAGGAACATGTACATGCCCACGCCGAGCTGCCCGCAGACGTACAGCATGCCCAGTGTCGGCTTGGGAAAGAGGGCCTGCTGCGCAGCAGGCAGCAGCAGTCCGAAGAGCGACGGGCCGAGCATGACGCCGGCGATCATCTCGCCCACCACCTGCGGCTGCCCCAGGCGCTGGGCGAGCCGCCCGACCGCCCGGCATGCCAGCAGGATCACCGCCGCCTGGAGGAAGAAGTGCACCGAGAGCTGGGCGATGGGCATGGCGGGAAGTGTCTCAGACCAGCCGCTGGATGCGCTTGTGGCGCCACACCAGCCGGTAGTAGGCCGCCTGCAGCGCGAAGATGGCGAGGAAGGCCGCCGGGTAGGCGTACCAGACGCCCTCCAGCCCGATGCGCCGGCTCATCAGCCAGGCCACCGGCACCTCGACCAGCGCCAGGCACAGGATCGAGATCAGCGTGGGCACCAGCACCGAGCCGCTGGCGCGCATGATGCCGGCCAGCGCCGAGCCCATGCCGAAGATCACCGTGCTCCACAGCATCACGTGCAGCAGCGTCTGCGCGATCTCGATCACCTCCGGGCGGGTGATGAACAGGCCCATCAGCGGCCGCGAGAACAGGTAGCCCAGCAGCACCAGCGCGCCGGTGAGCAGCAGGTTCATCAAGAGCGCCGTGCGCGTGATGGCGCCCAGGCGGTCGGCATGCCCGGCGCCGATGGCCTGCGCGCCGAGGATCGAGGCGGTGATGGCGATGGAGATGGCCGGGAACTGCACGTAGGCCACCACCTGGTTCACCGCGCCGTAGGCGGCCGTGGCGTCGGAGCCGAAGCCGTTGACCAGCGACAGCAGCGCCAGCTCGGCCAGCGACACGACGATCATCTGCACGCCGGTGGGCACGCCCAGGCGCAGCACCGCCACGAGCAGCGCCGGGCGGATGCGGATCTCGCGCAGGAACGCGGCGTCCGGCGCGAGCGGGCTCTTCTTGCGCCGCAGGTGCCAGCCCAGCCACAGCGTGGCGACCACGAAGGCCACCACCGAGGCCCAGGCGCCGCTGGCCACGCCGAGCTGCGGCAGCCCCGCCCAGCCGCGGATCAGCGCCGGCGTGAGCACCAGGCCGACCGTGGTCGAGATCATCAGCGTGAGCATCGGCGCGATGGTGTCGCCCACGCCGCGCAGCATCGCGGTGGACAGCAGGAACACGAAGAGCCCCGGCATCGCCACCAGCATGATGCGCGCGTAGCCGGTGGCGTCCGGCAGGATGTCCGGCGGCGTGCCCAGCGCCTTGAGCAGCGGCGTGGTGAAGGCCCCGCCGAAGACCGCCACCAGCAGCCCGAACACCAGCACCACCGCCAGCGCCGTGCCGGCGATGGCGCGCGCCTTGGCCACGTCGCGCGCGCCCCAGGCCTGGCCGATCAGCACCGAGGCGCCGGCGCCCAGGCCGATGATGAAGGCGATGAAGAAGAACAGCAGCGGGAAGAAGCCCGAGACCGCCGCCAGCGCCTTCACGCCGATCATCTGGCCCAGGTAGATGTTGTTCAGCGTGCCCGAAAGCGACTGCAGGATGTTGGAGGCGAGCATCGGCACCAGGAAGACCAGGAAGGTCTTCCACAGGGGCCGGCTGCCGGTGATGGCCGGCGCGCGGGCGCCGGGCGGCGGGGCGGCGGGGCTGCTGGCCCCTGCGCCCGGGGAGGAGGGCTGGGTCACGGATGCGATGCGCGGCCGGCGGCGGTGCGCCGGCTGCGCCCTGTGGGTGGGGTTGTTGTTGTGGAGGTGTGTGGGCCGTCAGGCTGCGGCCCAACTCGGCGCCGCCAGCTTCTGCGCGTAGGCGGCGACGTCCTCGGGCCAGCCCTCGATCTGCGCCTGGAAGCGCTCGCGCTCGCCGGCGAAGAGGGCGCGCGCGGCTTCCTCGAAGCCGGGCAGGTCGCCCGCCATCACGGTCATGAAGCGGTAGGCGGCCTCGCGGGCGGCGCGCACGCTGTCGCGCTCGGCGTAGTTGCGGCGGGCCTCGTCGATCAGCCTGCGCAGCGCGACCGAGGCGCCGCCCGGCTGGCGGCTGAGCCAGTCCCAGTGGCGCGGCAGCAGCGTCACCTCGCGCGCGACCACGCCCAGGCGCGGCCGGCCGACGCCGCGCGGCGCCTCCTCGGCCGGCGCGGCGGCATCGGACGATTCGGGGCGCAGGTCCAGGTCGAGGCGCTCGCCGGTGCGGTCGTCGAACACGAAGACCGAGGCGGCGTCGGGGCGCTGGCGCACGCTCGCCATCACCTGCGCGGCGTCGCCGGAGGCGATGCGGTCGAAATCGAGGAACGCGGTCAGAAAAGAAGGTGCGTCGGACATGAATTCATTGTACCCGGATTAAATTGCCATGCAATCCAGCCGGACGGGTGGTTCAGAATCGCCGCCATGAAACGAGTCCGCGGCCTGATGGTGTGCGAAGGCTGCGATGCGGTCTTCCGGCGGCCTGCGCTGGGCCGCAGGGAAGTCGCCCGCTGCCCGCGCTGCGGCACCGAACTGGCCCGCCACCACGGCCTGCAGCAGCAGCGCATTCTGCCCCTGGCCGTCGCCAGCCTCATTCTCTTCGCGATCGCCAACCTGTTCCCGATCGTGGAGATCGAGCTGCGCGGCCTGCACAGCCAGACGACGCTGGTGGGCGCGGTGGTGGTGCTGTCGGGCGAGGGCATGTCGCTGGTGGCGATGCTGGTGCTGGCGACGACGCTGCTGTTCCCGCTGGCGCAGTTGCTGATCCTGTGCTGGGTGCTGGTGCCGCTGGCCCGCGGCCGGCGCGCGCGCGGCTTCGCCTGGATGCTGGCGCTGCTGCAGTCGCTGCGCCCCTGGGGCATGGTGGAAGTCTTCCTGCTCGGCGTGCTGGTGGCGACGATCAAGCTCTCGGGCATGGCGACGGTGATCGCCGGCGCGGCGCTGTGGGCCTTCGTCGCGCTCACCGTGCTGCTGACGGTGGTGGTGTCCTTCGACCCGCGCGGGCTGTGGGACCTGGCCTTCCCCGCGGACGAGGAGGCCGCCGCTTGAGCACGACGGCGCGCGCCCGCCGCATGGCCGCGCTGGCGGCGCACGCCGCCACGCCGCACCTGCCGGTGCGTGCGGGCGAGGGCGAACCCGCCACTGCCGCGCAGCAGGGCCTGATCGAGTGCCACCGCTGCAGCGCCGTGTGGCAGGACGCGCCCGAGGGCGCCGCCTGCGGGCGCTGCGGCGCGCGGCTGCACCGGCGCAAGCGCCAGAGCATCGCGCTGACCTGGGCGCTGCTGGTGGCGGCGGCCATCATGTACCTGCCGGCCAACCTGCTGCCGGTGATGATCACGCGCAGCCTGTTCGGCACCCAGCAGGACACCATCCTCTCGGGCGTCATCTTCTTCTGGGTCTCCGGCTCCTACGGGCTGGCGGCGCTGATCTTCACGGCCAGCTTCCTGGTGCCGCTGTTCAAGCTGTCGGCACTGTTCGTGCTGGTGGCGATGGCGCAGCGGCACAGCCCCTGGCGCCGGCGCGAGCGGGCGCGCCTGTACCAGTTGCTGGAGATCATCGGCCGCTGGTCCATGCTCGACGTGTTCGTGGTGGCGCTGCTGTCGGGCCTGGTACGCATGCAGGGGCTGGCGGAGATCACCGCCGGCGTGGGCATCGCCGCCTTCGGCGCGGTGGTGGTGCTGACCATGCTGGCCTCGCTCAGCTTCGACCCGCGCCTGACCTGGGACACCGACACACACGCAATGCAAGACGACAAGACGACGACATGAACGACGACGACAAGCACGATGCCGCGGCCGCCACGCCCGAGGTGGTGCGGCGGCGCGACTGGCTGCCCTCGCTGATCTGGCTGATCCCCATCGTGGCGGCGCTGGTGGGCATCTCCCTGGTGGCGAAGATCCTCTGGAACCGCGGCCCCGAGATCGTCTTGAGCTTCAACACGGCCGAGGGCCTGGAAGCGGGCAAGACCGCCGTGAAATACAAGGACGTGCAGATCGGCACCGTGCACGAGATCCGCCTGGCGCGCGACCGCTCGCACGTGCGGGTGTCGGTGCAGCTCGACAAGGACGCGGCCGAGGGCTTCACCGCGCGGGACGCGCGCTACTGGGTGGTGCGCCCGCGCCTGGACACCTCCGGCATCTCGGGCCTGGGCACGCTGCTGTCGGGCGCCTACATCGGCGCCGACGCCGGCACCGCGGAAGAGAAGACGGACGAGTTCACCGGGCTGGAGGCGCCGCCCATCGTCACGCGCGACCTGAGCGGGCGCCAGTACACGCTGCGCGCCAAGGACGTCGGCTCGCTGGACATCGGATCGCCGGTGTACTTCCGGCGCATCAAGGTGGGGCAGATCGCCTCCTACGAGCTGGACGGCGACGGCCGGGGCGTGACGCTGCGCGTCTTCGTCAACGCGCCCTACGACAAGTTCGTCGGCGTCAACACGCGCTTCTGGCACGCCAGCGGGCTGGACGTGCAGCTCGGCGCCTCGGGCGTGACGCTGCGCACCCAGTCGCTGGCCACCATCCTGCTCGGCGGGGTGGCCTTCGCCGCGCCCGAAGACGCCAACGGCCCGGCCGCGCCCGAGAACGCGACCTTCGCCCTGGCCGACGACGAGACGGCGGCGATGAAGGAGCCCGACGGCCCCTCGCAGACGCTGCTGATGTACTTCAACCAGTCGGTGCGCGGCCTGTCGCCGGGCGCGCCGGTGGACTTCCGCGGCGTGGTGATCGGCGAGGTCAAGTCGATCGGCGTGCAGTTCGACCGCGACGAGCGCCAGTTCCTGATGCCGGTGCTGGCCACCGTCTACCCGGACCGGCTGCGCCGCGCCAGCGTGGTGCAGGGCGTGGCGCCGTCGGAATCGAAGTACACACAGGAGGAGCGCCTGCGCTTCCTCATCGGCCGCGGCCTGCGCGCGCAGTTGCGCACCGGGAACCTGCTCACCGGCCAGGCCTACGTGGCGCTGGACTTCTTCCCCAAGGAGAAGCCGGTGAAGGTGGACACCGCGCAGAACCCGATCGAGCTGCCCACCGTGCAGAACAGCCTGGACGAGATCCAGTCGCAGGTGCAGGAGATCGCGTCCAAGATCAACAAGATCCCGTTCGAGGAGATCTCGGCCGACCTGCGGCGCACGATGAAGTCGCTCGACCGGACGCTGACCACCGCCGAGGCCACGGTGGCGCGCATCAACAACGACGTGACGCCGGAGCTGGCCGCCGCGATGAAGGACGCGCGCCGCACCATCGACAGCGCCGGCCGCACGCTGGCGGAGGACTCGCCGCTGCAGCAGGACCTGCGGCAGACGCTGCAGGAACTCACGCGCGCCGCGGGCTCGATCCGCGTGCTGACCGACTACCTCGAACGCCATCCCGAGTCGCTGCTGCGCGGCAAGCCCCAGGACGACAAGAAGCCATGAAACGCCTGTTCCTCCTCCCGATCCTCGCCCTGGCCGCGGGCCTGCTCGCCGCCTGCGCCGCGCCGGTGACGCGCTACTACTCGCTGGCCGAGCCGCTGGCCGCCGCGCCGGCGCCGCAGGCGACGCCGCCGCTCTTCATCGAACTGGCGCCCCTGGCGCTGCCCGAGCGCCTGGCGCGCCCGCAGATGGTGGTGCGCAGCGGCGCCGACGCCAGCGCGCAGGTGGAGGTGCTGGAGCAGCACCGCTGGGCCTCCTCCTTCGAGAGCGAGCTGCGCGACGCGCTGGCCGCCGGCGTCGCCGCGCGCCTGGGCGCGGTCGACGTGACGAAGGGCGGCCGCGCCAACGGCGCGCCGGCCTGGCGCATCGCGGTGCAGCTTCGCCAGTTCGACGCGGTGGAGGACAGCCGGGTCGATGCCGCGCTGAGCTGGACGATCCGCCGCAGCGACGACACGCGCAGCGCCGCCTGCCGCTGGTCGGCCAGCGAGCCGGCGGGCGCCGGCATCGACGCGCTGGCGCAGAGCGCGCGGCGGCTCGTCGCCGGCGCGTCGCAGGCCATCGCGCAGCACCTGCGCGCGATGCAGGCCGGCACGGTCGCCGACTGCGCGGGCTGAGGCGCCGCGCGCTCCTCACCGAAGCAGCGGGGGCTCCTGGCGCCAGCGCGGCGGCAGCAGGTCGAACAGCGGCGTGCGGTCGCGCTGCAGGGGCAGGGCGGCCGGCGCGGCGACGTCCGGCCGCGGCCAGGCGGAGGCGATGTCCAGCGCCGCCAGCTCGCGCATCCAGGCCACGTCGATCTGCCCGCCCGGCGCCGGCCGCGAGGTGATGAGCGCCAGCATGCGCTGCGCCTGTACGTTGCCCGCCTGCGCCGCCAGCTGGTAGAGCCGGATCGCCTCCGCGAAGTTGGCGGGCACGCCCTCTCCGCGGTGGAAGCGCTGCGCCATCGCCAGCCACTGCTCGCCGGCCGAGGCGGCGCGCGAGCGCGGCGCGGGCAGGGGTGCGAGGCGCTGGCGAAGCAGTTGCGCGTTGGCCGCCGCGGCAGGCGAGCGCGCCGCCGCCGACTCGAAGCTGCGCGCCGCGTCTTCCGGCCGGTCTTCGGCGAGCTGGGCGAAGCCCTGCTCGATCCGGGCCGCCGCATTGCCGCCGCGCGCGGCACGGGCCAGCAGCGCCTGCTGGCGGGCCTCCTGGCGGTGCGCCGCCGCGTCGCTGCCGGCGTGCGGCGCGGCCGAGGGCGGCGCCAGCCGTTCGCCCAGCAGCCACTCCAGGTACTGCGCGCGCGGCGTATCGACGGCGCGCAGCGCGGCGAGCCAGCGCCGCGCCGCGGCCGGGTCGGCGGCGCCGCCGTCGCAGGCCTCGATGGCGCACCAGGCCAGCCCGGCGGCCGCCATCGTTTCGCCCTGCGTGTAGGCCTGCGTCATCCAGCGGCGCGCCTCGCCCGGGCGGGTGCCGGGCACGATGCCGTTGAGGTGGAGCAGGGCCAGCCGCCAGGCGGCTTGGCGGCCGGCCGTGCCGCCGCCGGCCGCCAGCGTGCGCAGGTGCTGCAGCTCGGCCGCCAGCGCCGGGTCGTCCGGTCCGGCCAGCCGCGGTGCCGTGCGCTCGATCTGGGCGGGGTCGACCCCCGGCGCGGGCGGCGGCAGCGGCTGGACGCGCGCGGAGGCGCCGAGCGCGGCGGCGGCCAGCAGCACCGCCAGCGCCGGGCCGCGCCGGTGCGTGGGGCATCGCGCAGCCATCGCCGCCTCACCGGCGAGGGGCCGCGGCGGCCGCCGGGCGGGGCGGTGCCACCGTCCACTGCAGCGCGGCGCGGCCGAAGCCCTCGGCGCCCAGCGCCCGGGTGAAGGCCTCGTCGACCGCGGCGGCGCTCCGCACGCCGGCGATCGGCTCCAGCGCCGGGCCGCGCAGGGCCTCGGGCAGTTGGTCCGTCACCTCGTCCTCGGTGGCGTAGCAGACCACGCCCTGGCGGCCGGGGCCGCCGCCGTCGAGCACGAAGGCCGGCGAGGGGCTCATCCAGTCCGGCAGCCGCGCCGCGATGCCGGCCGGCACCGCGCTGGCCGAGTTCACGTCGTTCGGCGTCAGGCGCATGACCACGCCGCGCTCCT
>NZ_JBIQNC010000216.1:0-7804 GCF_044462705.1 Xenophilus sp. | reverse complement strand
CCGTACCTTTGAAGTTTCCAACTTCTTGCTGTACGTGAAATCTAGGCAGGGTCACAAGGAATCGATCAACCGCAAGGTGGCCGCGGCCATCGTGCGCACCGCGCCGCCGGCGCTGCAGTTCCGCGAGGTGCCGCTGGACGCCCTGCCCATGTACAACGGCGACCTGGAGTCCGCCCGCCCCGCAGCCGTCAACGACTTCACCGCCCAATGCGCCCGCGCGGACGCCTTCCTCGTGGTCATGCCCGAGTTCAACCGTTCGCTGCCGGCCGTGCTGAAGAACGCGATCGACTGGGGCTCCAAGCCGATCGACCGCAACGTGTGGCGCGACAAGCCGGTCGCCATGTCGGGGACCTCGCCGGGCGCCATCGGCACGGCGGTCGGCCAGCAGCATCTGCGCCAGATCCTGGGCATCCTGGGCGCATCGGTGCTGGGCGGCGAGGCCTATCTCTCTTTCAAGCCCGACATGCTGGCGGCCGACGGCAGCTTCGCCGACGAAACGACACGTCAGTTCATGGCAGCCTACATGGAGCGCTTCGCGCGCTTCATCGGCAAGCTGGCGGATGCCTGACATGCCCGCGGCGCTGGGCGGCCCTCAGTGCGACCAGGCGGAACGCGCGTGCATCCGGCTGTGTGTCGACTTCGCGAACCACATCGATGCGCGCCGCTACCCCGAACTGCTCGATCTCTTCACGCCCGGCGGCACGCTGGATCGCATGGGCATGGTGTTCCAGGGCCGCAAGCAGATCGCACGGTTCCTCGCGTCGCGCCCGGATGCGATCGTCACGCGGCATCTGTGTACCAACTTCCGCATCGCCGTCGAAGGCGACGCCGACGCGCGCGGGGTCTGCTACGCGCTGTTCTTCCAGGCCGCTGCCTCGAGCGGGGTCCCGACGATGACCGGCCTGCCCGCCATCGTCGAATACCACGATCGCTTCAAGCGCACGCCCGACGGCTGGCGGATCGACGAGCGACGCATCCTGCCGGCCATGCAGCCCGACCATTCTTGATTGAAGACAGGAGACCACCCATGCTTTTCGTTCTCTATTGCCTGGACAAGCCCGGCAGCACCGAGCGCAGGCTCGCGCTGCGCGGCGTGCATCGCGAGCACGTGGCGACCATCGCCGATCGGCTGGCCGCCGCCGGCCCGCTGTTCGCGGACGACGGCGTCACCATGATCGGCAGCCTGCTGATCGTGGACTTCGAGGACCGCGCGGCGCTCGACGCCTGGCTCCAGGGCGAGCCGTTCACGCAGCAGGGCGTGTACGAACGCATCACCGTGCACCCCTTCCTGAACGTCTGGCCGCAGCGCACCGGCGCGCCGCCCAAGGACATGTCCAACCTGAGTGCGTTCGCACGCTGATCCCACGGCTCGTCATGATCTTTTTTTCTTCATTGCACCGCCGGCGCATCCTGGCGGCACTCCTGGGCACCGTCGCCATCGGCGCCTTCTCGCAAGAGGCCTATCCGGCACGGCCCGTCACCATCGTCGTTCCCTTCCCGCCCGGCGGCGCCGCCGACACGGCGCTCAGGGCACTGCAGCCCTCGCTCCAGCGCAATCTGGGCCAGCCGGTGGTCATCTCCAACCGCGCCGGCGCGGGCGGCGCCATCGGGACGGCCGCCGTCGCGCAGAGCAAGCCCGACAGCTACACGCTGCTGTTCACGTTCTCCTCGCTCGCCGGCCTTCCCGAACAGGCGGTCGTGAACCGGCAGACGCCGCTTTTCGGGCTGGACCAGCTCACGCCGGTCGCGCGCATCACCTCCGACGCCACGGCGCTCGTCGTGAAAAGCGACAGCCCCTACCGCAGCGCCGGCGAGTTGATCGCGGCAGCCAAGGCCCGGCCAGGGCAGATCAGCTATGCATCCAGCGGCAACGACGGGCCGAGCCATATGCCGACGGCCATGTTCGCGGACGCGGCAGGCGTCACTTTCAACCACATTCCCTATCCGGGCGGCGCGCAGATGATCACCTCGCTGCTGGCCGGGCAGGTGGACTTCGCGTCGTTCAGCCGCTCCCTGGTGCTTCCGCATGTGGAGGCGGGCAAGCTCCGGTTCCTCGCCTCCTACGGCGAGGACCGGTGGCCGCAGCAGCCGTCCCCGGCGCCGCTCAGCGAGGCCGGCGTGCGGGTGAACCACGTCACCTGGGTCGGCGTCTTCGCGCCCGCCCAGACACCGCCGCAGACCCTGGCGCGCCTGCGCGAGGCATTGCGCGGCGCGTCGACGGATCCGGAGTTCGTGCAAAGCGTCGCGAAGATGGGAAGCACGATCGCCTACCTGGATGGCCCGGCGTTCGAGAAGTACTGGCTCGCGGAGATCGCGCAGGCGCAGGAGACGATCCGCAAGATCGGAAGGCTCGAATGACGACGCAGGACCGGACGACGCCGCATCTCGTCCTCTACCACTTCCCGGGCGCCTGCTCGCAGGTGTGCGTGTTCGCGCTCGAGCACGCGGGGCTGCCGTACGAACTGCGCCTGGTCGACTTGCGCTCGGGCGAGCAGGCCCGGCCCGCGTACGCCGCGGTTTCCGCGCTCGGCAAGGTGCCGGCATTGCTCGTGGACGGCGCCGTGCTCACGGAGAACGCAGCGATCCAGACCTTCGTGGCTGCGCTGCGCCCCGAAGCGGGGCTGTTTCCCCCCGACAGTTCCCCTCTGGCCGCCGGGCGCCGGCAGGCAGGCTTGTCGCTGTGCGGCGGCACGCTGCATCCGATCGTGCGCGGCCTGGCCAATCCCGGGCGCATCACCGACGGGGATCCCGAAGGTGTGCGGCGGAAGTCGCTCCAGTTGGCGCAGAAATCCTTCGCTCATGCAGAAGCCGTGCTGTCCGAAACGGGCTGGTGGCTCGGCACCTGGTCCCTCGTGGATGTGTATCTGAACTGGGCCGTTTCCGTGGCAGCGTCCTCGGGCTTCGACTTCAGCGGGCTTCCGGCCTTGCAGGGCCTGCGCTCTCGGCTTTCGGAGATTCCCGCCTTCAGGCGCATGCTGGCCATCGAAGCCGAGTGTCAAGCCGCTCTGGCACAGCGAGCCTCCCCGCACCCCTGAATCCGAAGGAAGGGACTCTCGAATGAAACTCTTGCGTCACGGCCCCGTGGGCCAGGAAGAGCCCGGCGCGCTGGACGCGCAGGGCCAGGCACGCGACCTGTCGCTGCTGGTGCCCGACTTCACCCCCGAGTGGCTGGCGCCCGAGCGCCTGGCCGCCCTGGCGGCCATCGACCTGGCCCGCATGCCGCGGGTGCCCGAGGGAACCCGCCTGGGCGCCCCGGTGGCCGGCGTGCGCCAGTTCGTGGCCGTCGGCCTGAACTACCGCAAGCACGCCCAGGAGTCGGGCCTGGAGATCCCCAAGGAGCCGGTGGTCTTCACCAAGGCCCTGACCTCGCTCGCGGGCCCGGACGACGACATCGAGCTGCCCGCCGGCTCCGAGGCCACCGACTGGGAGATCGAGCTGGGCCTCGTGATCGGCACCGAGGCCCGCAAGGTGGCCGCGGCGGACGCGCTGGGGCACGTGGCCGGCTACTGCCTGGCCAACGACGTGTCCGAGCGCGACTGGCAGATCAAGCGTGGCGGCCAGTGGGGCAAGGGCAAGAGCTTCGACGGCTTCGGCCCCATCGGCCCGTGGCTGGTGACGGCCGACGAGCTGCCCGACCCGCAGAGCATTCCGCTGGAGCTCAAGGTCAACGGCGAGGTGCGCCAGAAGAGCAGCACGGCCGACATGATCTTCCCGGTGGCCGAGATCGTGTCGTACCTGAGCCGGTTCATGACGCTGCTGCCCGGGGACGTGGTGATCACGGGCACGCCCGAGGGGGTGGGGCTGGGCATCAAGCCGGCGCCGCAGTTCCTCAAGCGGGGCGACGTGATGACGCTCAGCGCCGGGCCCCTGGGCACCCAGACGCAGCGCCTGGTCTGACATAGCGCCGCAGGCGGCCCGGAAGCTCCGGCATTTGACCGGTGCGCGATACGCCACGTCCGTCTGGGCCGGTGCCACACCGGGTGCACCGATCTACGACCGAGGCAGCTTCGTGGAAGGCGAGCGCTGGATCGGCGAGGACCGGACATCACTTCCCGGTGAACGCCAGCTTTGCACCCAGCCCGGCGAATGCCGCGGCAAAGCCGTACCGCAGCCGGCGTTGAACGGCGGCTGATTCGACAACCCGTCTTCGAAAGGCGTGTGCGACGAGGCCATACACGGCAAAGACCGCAAACGTCATGGCCATGAACACGGCGCTCAGCCCGAGCAACTGCAGCAGCGGCCTCTCGGCACCGGGCTCGACGAACTGGGGAAGGAAGGCCAGGAAGAAGATCGTCAGCTTGGGATTCAGAATGTTGAGCACGAATGCTTTCCCGATCAGCCTGCCGGCGGAGGTTGTGCCTGCAGCGCTGCTGTCCACGGAAAATGCAGACTTGTCCCGCCATGTCGCGAAGGCGATGTAGAACAGGTACGCGACCCCGGCGTACTTCAAGACCTGGAACGCCATCGCGCTGGTGTGCATGACCGCCGCGAGGCCCAGCACGGTTGCCAGGAGATGCGGAACGATCCCTGCCGTGCACCCCAACGCCGCGTATGTGCTGGCGCTGCGGCCTTGGGCCAGGCCGATGGAGACGGTATAGATGGCCCCGGTCCCGGGCACGAGCACGACAACCAGTGACGTGATGAGGAATTCAACGCTGATCATGATGGCTCCGGGTGCTTCGGCCGGCGTACACGAAGCGGTTCCATCGCTGCACGCTGCTCCAGCCAGGCGAAACCTGCAGCCAACGCGTCGGCCGGCGGGCGTGGCGAGTAGCCGAGTTCGCGGCAGGCCTTGCCGATGTCGTAGACCTGGCGCACACCGTGGAACAGGCGGACTTGGCTGCGCAGCAGTTCGGGAGGGCGTCCTGTGACCCGGGCCAGACCCTGCTGAAGCGAAGCCATGGCGGCGAGCAACCAGCGAGGGGGTCTCGGCGGCACGCGGCCAGGCACCGTGCCGCCACCAAGGGCCATCGCCATGTCAGCGAGCGAAGAGCTGGCATGGTTCGCCAGGATGTAGCGTTCACCGGGGCGGCCGCGCTCGGCGGCCGCGAGCATGGCAGCGGCCACGTCGCGCACGTCGACGAAGTTGAAGTGGAAATCCGGGTCCACGAGCAGCCGCCTCCGGCGCACCTGCTCGAGGAAATTCATGGTGTCGGTCAGGCTGTGTGCGTAAGGCCCGACGATGGCACCTGGCAGCACCGAAACCATCGCCACCCCGAGCCGCCGCGCGGCCTCCCAGGCAGCGCGCTCGGATTCGATCTTCGAGCGATAGTACGGATTCTCCAGCTCCGTGTTCCATGAGGCTTCGTCGAACGGCTCGCCGGTGTGCCCGACGGCGGCCACGGAGCTGACGTACACGACCTTGCGCACCCCCGCTGCCGCTGCGGCCTGCAACACCAGGCGCGAGCCTTCGACATTGGGCTGCACGATATCGCGCTCGGCGTCGCGCGCCCAATGCCGGAAGACGGCAGCCACCTGATACAGCACGTCGACGCCCATCAGCGCCCTGCGCAGAGAATCGGCGTCGAGCAGATCCAGCCTCACACGCTCGCAAGGCAGGCCTTCCAGGGGCTGCCTGTCTTCCATCCGCCTCACGCCTGCCCGCACCGCATGGCCGCGGGCGAGCAGCGCACGCACCAGGGTGTTTCCAAGGTGCCCGTTGGCCCCCGTCACGAGGCAGAGCCCGGCTGTGGAGCGCTGGGGGAAAGCGGGTGTGCAGACAAGGGTGGGTTGCGTGGCGGTCATGCAGTTCCTCAGGTGTTCGGACGATCCGGCCCGTTGAGATCACTGTAGGAAGTGCGTGCCCCGTTGGCACGGTACTGGCGCGACAAGTTGCGGCAATGGCGCGTCACGCCGCTCCCGAACCCGATCCGCTATAACCGGTTGCTCCGGCCCGCCAAGAGTCCTTCCGAATGCCATCGACAAGCAGCTACACGGTTTCTGCCGCTTTCTTCGAGAACCTGGTGTGGGCTGCCGCCGAGGAAGGCCTGGATGTCGCCCGTTGGCAGCATCGACTCGGCAGCCCGCAACGCAGCGACGGTCGCCTGCCGCTGGCTGAGTTCAGCGCGTTGTGGCAGTCGCTGCTGGCGCAGACCGACGACCCGCTGCTCGGCTTGCGTCTTGGCGAGCGTTTCCGCCTGGGTCGCTACGGCTTGGTCGAGTTCCTCCTGTTGAACTCGCGCACGGTGCGCGATGCCCTGTCGCTGTCCGCTGACTACTGGCGCCTGGTGATCGACGAGGACAAGCAGCTGCGGCTGGTGGACGGCGATCATGGTTTGCGCCTCCTCATCGAGACGCGCGTCATGCACCCCCCGGCAGCGTTCGACATGGACATGTTGTACGGCGTGCGCTGGTTGTCGCTCGTGCTCGGGCGTTCCGTGGAGGAACTGGGGGTCTCGCTTGGGTTGGCCCACGCATTGCCACGCGGTGCCACGATCGGCGATTACTGCCGTTACTTCGGCTGCGACATTGCCTTCGATCAGGCGTGTTACTGGATAGAGGTGCCGAAGGGGGTGGCCGAGCAGCCGCTCGCGGGCCACCCGGTGATCGTCGAGGCGGTGGCGGCGCAGGCGCAGCTTCAGCTGCAATTGCTCGATCGCCCGCAGGCCCTGGCCGGACGGGTGTCGCATCTGATCGAGCTTGGCGCGATCGACGTGCAGCGCGTGGCGGATCAACTCCACCTGGGTGTCAGAAGCCTGCAGCGCCGGCTGAAGGACGAGGGGACCAGCTTCGGAGAGCTGCGGGACGGCGCGCTGCGCCGGCGCGCAGAGCGCCTTCTGGCAGAGCCGCGGATGGCGCTGAAGGAAGTCGCCTACCTGCTGGGCTACGAAGAGCGCGGGCTGTTCGAGGCGTGCCAGCGCTGGTTCGGCGCGTCTCCCGGCGTGCTGCGGGCGCAGCTGTGTCGTTGAACCACGGCGCTCTGACGACGATGCCGGACGCCTTCGGCCACGTCGGCATTTCGGTCTGATCGGCCGGCAGATCGGCCAAGGGCGACGGAGATGACCTCCTGCGAGCCGGTGGCGGCGAGGATGCGCCTGCGCTCCTATCCGTCGATCTCCGGCTCGACGAGCTTCGCAAGCTTGCGCAGCGACTCCTGCCAGCCGAGGTAGCAGGCTTCGGCGGGGATCACATCCGGCACGCCCTGCTGTTCGATGTGGACCTCGGTACCCACCGAAACGGCCTTCAGATTCACCGTGACCTTCATCTCTCCGGGCATGCCCGGATCGTCGAAGCTGTCGGTGTAGACGAGGCGCTCGCCGGGCACGAGCTCCAGATAGGCGCCGCCGAAGGCGTGGCTGTGGCCCGTCGTGAAGTTCCGGAACGACATCCTGTGACGGCCACCGACTTTCGGCTCCAGTTCGTGGACGGTGCAGGTGAACCCGAAGGGCGGAAGCCAGCTCGTCACCGCATCCGGCTCGAGGAAGGCGCGGTAGAGCTTTTCGGGCCGGGCGGCGAAGACGCGGTGCAGGCGGATCGTGCTGGGCATGGCTGTTTCCTGGTTCGTTGAGAGTTCGACGCCTGACGGCTTCAGGCGCCTCGACGAGAGAACGTCATGTGCATCACGCCGCTGGGCGATGCGACGGCCTCGATCTCGAACATGTTCTCGAGGCCTTCCAGCTTGTCCCACAGGCGCGCGCCGCGTCCGAGCAGGATCGGCACGACCACGATGTGCATGTGGTCGACCAGCCCCGCCGCGATGAAGTCGCGGATCATGCCGGGGCCGCGCCCGAGGCGCACGTCCTGCCCACGTCCGCCGGCGTCAGCACCGGCATCGACATGGCACTGGCGATGGTGGCCGGCGACC
>NZ_JBIQNC010000215.1:0-7805 GCF_044462705.1 Xenophilus sp. | reverse complement strand
CGATCCAGCGCCGGCCCATCTTGTGCGCCACGGCGGCCGTGGTGCCGGAGCCGAGAAAGCTGTCGAGGACGAGGTCGCCGGGGTTGGTGGCGATGTGAAAGATACGCTCAAGCAAGCCCTCCGGCTTGGGGTTGTCGAAGACTGGACTGTCCGGAAGGAGCTGAAGCATGCCCCTTTTGGCCTCATCGTTGGTCCCAACATCCACGGCCGGCCAAATGGTTTCAGGAGTAAGCCCCTTTTCTTCGTAGTCGCGCAGAAACTTCTTTGCGCGGGGTGCGTTGTCGCCATCAGCGCCAAACCAAATATTCCCTGCCGAAATCTCCTCCTGCATCCGGTCCTTCGTGTAGAGCCAGCAACGCCCTTTCGGCGGGTCGATCGTCCGCCCCGAAGGGAGCGTCAATCGGTAGAACTGGCTCGGGGTTGCGTGGCCAGCTTGTGCATTGACGGAAACGGACTGCCAGGGACCACGAGGATCGTTGTCCGGATTCTTGTATCGCGCCAGCACTTCCTGGCTGAGTCCGAGGGCGTTTCGCACCTCCTCGAAGCTGCGCTTGTTCCTGCCGTAAACGAAGAGATGGTCATGGTTGAATGAGAACACGCGTCGGTTCTCTCGTGACCTCCGCTTCTCCCAGATCACATTGGCCACAAAATTCCCCCGCCCAAACACCTCATCCATCAGCACCTTGAGGTAGTGCCCCTCGTTGTCGTCGATGGTCACCCAGATAGAGCCGTCCTCCCGCAGCAGCTCGCGCAGCAGTTGCAGACGCGGCAGCATCATGGAGAGCCATTGCGCATGCTCCAGGTTGTCGTCGTAGTGCTCGAAGGCGCTGCGGGTGTTGTAGGGCGGGTCGATGAAGACGCACTTGACCTGCCCCCGGTGGAACGGCAGCAGCGCCTTCAAGGCCTCGAGGTTGTCGCCCTGGATCAGCAGGTTGTCTTGCGCTGCTTGCGCGTCGCCGTGGATGGAGACGGCGTCCAGCAGGCGGTAAGGCACCTGCGCGGCGGTGGTGAAAGCGGTGTCGCGATTGAGCCAGTCGAGGGTGGGCATGTCAGACGGTCGAAGGCCCGCAGCGCGGGCACAGGATAAGCCCGCGATTGTGGTGCAGACGCCTCCCGGGCCTGCGCCCGCGGCTCAATGAATCGCCGCGGCGACGATGATGGAAATGCCCAGGCACATGGCGGCCACCACCATGGCCAGCGCCTTGTTCTGCTTCTCGACGATCTCGGCCCACAGGTCGACCGGCGTGAGCTTGTCGATGATGAGGAAGCACACCCAGAACACCACCACGCCGATGACGGCGTACAGCAGCGACCCGAGGATCACCGCCGGCTTGAGCCATTCAAATCCCATCATGAGGACCTCCGGAAAAAGTTGTTGCGCTCACTTGTGGCCTCCGCCGCTGGAGTAGCCGCCGTACGAACCGCCCGAGCTGCGGTAGCCGCTGCCGCCGGACGAACTGGTGCAGGTGGACAGGACGATCATCAGGAAGATGATGACCACCGCGATCACGATGATGGTGCCGCAGCCCAGCCCGGAGGCGGCGCTCACCGGCGAGGCGTCGGCGCGCCGGAACAGGTCCTTCTTCGCATCGAGCTTGAAGGCGGCCGCCACCGCCGCGCTGTCGATCTTGCTGCCGTGCGACCAGGTCACCTCGTCGCCGCCGCGCTCCATCGAGAGGATGCCGCCCTTGCCGTCGGCGTAGTCGCGGTTGCTGGTCTTCTGGCCGCGCGCCACCTGCCAGTAGAACTCGCCGAGCACGTAGGTGGTCTCGGCCTCGTAGGCGTACTGCTGGCGGTAGGTGCGGCCCAGGTAGCGGGCCGTCTGGCCGCCCTGCGCGAGGGTCGGCGCGCCGGTGGTCGGGCGCACGGCGCTCCAGCCGTCCTCCGCGTCGACCAGGAAGAGGAAACCGCGCTTCCTGTTGTAGAGCAGGTACTCGTCCCAGCCGAACTGCTCGTCATCGCCGGGCTCCTGGCCCATGCGGTGCTGGAAGCCGACCACCTGCCAGGACGTGCCGTGCAGCTGCCCGGTGCTGCCCAGGGCGATCAGCGGCCGCACCGGCTCGCGCTGGGTGGCGTACTTCAGCTCGCCGCCGATGCCGCTGCTGGTGTCGATGATGCTGCTGCACTGCGGGCAGGTGACGCTCTTGGTGTCGGCCAGGTGGAGCGTGACCGGCGAGCCGCAGTTCGGGCAGTTGAAGCTGCGGCCCGTGTCTTCCTTCGCCGACTCGGCGCGCAGGCCGCTCAGCTGCAACTCGTCCAGCTGCACCGAGCGGCCCAGCCACGCGCCGGGCGGGTCGCTGTCGTATTCCAGGCTGAGCACCAGCCCCTGCTCGTTGCGCAGCTCCACCACGCGGAAGGGCTGGCCGAGGGCGGGCAGGCGCGGCAGCTCGCCCTGGGCGGAGACCAGCCGCGCCTCCTGGCTCGACGCGGTGGTGAAGGGGCGCCCGTCGATGGCGGTGGTGACGCCCACGCGCAGGCTGTCGGCCGCGGGCGCCGGGCGCTGCAGCGGGTAGGGCAGCGAGAAGACGAAGGCGCCGTTGTCCTCGCCGAGCACGCCGATGCGGTCCTCGCCCTCGCCGTCGAGCTGCGCGATCCACTCCGTCCAGCGCCCGCCCTCGTAGGCGTACTGCAGGCGGCCGACGAGGGTGAAGGGCTTGTCCTGGATGCGCCCGGTGGCGAAGAGCTGCAGCGGGCTGAAGTCGTCGAACAGCTCCGCCATCTTGCCGATGCGCGCAAGCTGCTCGCCCTGCCGCGCGACGGTGCTCTGGCAGTAGGGGCAGACGGCGAAGGCCGACTGCGCCGAGCGGAATTCCACCGGCGCGCCGCAGCCGGGGCAGGGCGCCCGGTAGTGGCGCTGGCTGCCGCTGTCCTCGGTCATCGATGCCTAGACGAGTTTCTTCAGGAGCTCGGCCTTCTTGGCGTCGAACTCCTCCTGCGTCAGGATGCCCTTGTCCTTGAGCTCGCCCAGCTTCTCCAGCGTGGCCATCACGTCGCTGGCGCTCACCGCGGCCACCGGGGCCGCCGCTGCCACGGCCGCCTGCGCGGCGGCCTGCGGGTTCAGGCCCTGCGCGAGGTTCTGCGCCAGCACCTGGCCCAGCGCCACGCCGGCGCCCAGGCCCATCGCGTCGCCCGCGATGCCGCTGCCGCCCTGGCCCGCGCCTTCGGCGAACTTCGGGATCGCCTGCGCCGTCTGGTACTGCATGAACTTGCCCATGTCGTTGCCGACCATGCCCATGCCGATGCGCTGGTCGAGGATCTTCTGCAGCTCCTCGGGCAGCGAGACGTTCTGCACCGTCATCGCCTCCAGCTTCAGGCCGATCTTGCCGAACTCGGGGTTCAGCTGCGCCATCAGCGCGTTGGCGAACTGGATCTGGTTGGCCGCCAGGTCCAGGAAGGGCACGCCGCTGGCGGCGATGGCGTTGCTGATGTTCTGCAGCACCAGGCCGCGCAGCTGGCCGTCGAGGTCGGCCACGGTGTAGGTGTCGCGCGTGCCGGAGATCTCGGTGTGGAACAGCTTCGGGTCGGCGACGCGGAAGGCGTAGTTGCCGAAGGCGCGCAGCCGCACGGCGCCGAAGTCCTTGTCGCGGATGGTGATGGGCTGCGGCGTGCCCCACTTCTGGTCGACCTGCTGGCGGGTGCTGAAGAAGTAGACGTCGCTCTTGAAGGGCGACTCGAAGAGCTTGTCCCAGTTCTTCAGGTAGGTGAGGACCGGCAGCGTCTGCGTCGTCAGCTTGTACATGCCGGGGCCGAAGACGTCGGCCACCTGCCCCTCGTTGACGAACACCGCCATCTGCGACTCGCGCACGGTGAGCGAGGCGCCGTTCTGGATCTCCATCTCCTGCATCGGGAAGCGCCAGGCGAGCGTGCCGTCGCCGGTCTCCGTCCACTGGATGATGTCGATGAACTGCTTCTTGATGAAATCCATCAGGGCCATGGTGCGCGCTCCTCGCTCGGCGGGGTGGGATGGGACGCGGATATTGCCATAGCCGGGGCACCCGCCCCGACCGGCCATGCGGCCTATGGCATGCATGGCCTCATGCGCAAGCGGCAGCGGCATGCCGCAAGGCCGCGTCCTACAATCGACGCCCCTTTTCGACACGACAGACAACCCCGCGCGCCGGCCATCGAGCCCACCGCATGCGAGCGCCCACACGGGGATCCAAGGAGCCGCCTTCCATGTCCGAGTCCCAGAACCTGAGCGCCGAAGACAAGCGCGCCCAGTTGCGCAGCGCCGCGCTCGCCTATCACGAGCTGCCGGTGCCCGGCAAGATCGCCATCTCGGCCACCAAGCAGATGCTCAACCAGCGCGACCTGTCGCTGGCCTACTCGCCCGGCGTGGCCGCGCCCTGCGAAGAGATCGTCAAGGATCCGGCCAACGCCTTCAAGTACACCGCCCGCGGCAACCTGGTGGCCGTCATCAGCAACGGCACTGCCGTGCTCGGCCTGGGCGACATCGGCCCGCTGGCCTCCAAGCCGGTGATGGAAGGCAAGGGCGTCCTGTTCAAGAAGTTCGCCGGCGTCGACGTGTTCGACATCGAGATCGACGAGAAGGACCCGAAGAAGCTGGTCGAGGTGATCGCCGCGCTGGAGCCCACCTTCGGCGCCATCAACCTCGAGGACATCAAGGCGCCGGACTGCTTCTACGTCGAGCGCGAGCTGCGCAAGCGCATGAAGATCCCGGTCTTCCACGACGACCAGCACGGCACCGCCATCACCGTGGCCGCGGCGATGGTCAACGCGCTGAAGGTGGCGGGCAAGGACATCGGCCAGGTCAAGCTGGTCGCCTCCGGCGCCGGCGCGGCCGCGCTGGCCTGCCTGAACCTGCTGCTGAAGGTGGGCCTGAAGCGCGGGAACGTCTACGTGACCGACCTGGCCGGCGTGGTCTACGAGGGCCGCACCGAGCTGATGGACGATGACAAGGCCCAGTTCGCGCAGAAGACCGAGGCGCGCACGCTGGGCGAGGTGATCGAGGGCGCCGACGTGTTCCTGGGCCTGTCGGCCGGCAACGTGCTCAAGCCCGAGATGGTGGCCAAGATGGCCGCCCATCCGGTGATCTTCGCGCTGGCCAACCCCAACCCGGAGATCATGCCGGAGGCGGCGCACGGCGTGCGCGGCGACGTGATCATGGCCACGGGGCGCACCGACTACCCGAACCAGGTCAACAACGTCCTGTGCTTCCCCTACATCTTCCGCGGCGCGCTGGACTGCGGCGCCACCACCATCACCGACGAGATGGAGATCGCCGCAGTGCACGCCATCGCCGACCTGGCGCAGGCCGAGCAGAGCGAGAAGGTGGCCGCCGCCTATGTGGGCGAGAAGCTCAGCTTCGGCCCCGAATATCTGATCCCCAAGCCCTTCGATCCGCGGCTGATGATGAAGATCGCGCCCGCGGTCGCCAAGGCGGCCGAGGCCAGCGGCGTGGCCGCGCGCCCGATCAAGGACCTGGACGCCTACCGCGACAAGCTGCAGAACTTCGTCTATGCCTCCGGCACGACGATGAAGCCCATCTTCGACGCCGCCAAGCGCGCCGCCAAGAAGCGCGTGGCCTTCGCCGAGGGCGAGGAGGAGCGCGTGCTGCGCGCCTGCCAGATCGTGGTGGACGAGGGCATCGCCCGGCCCACGCTGATCGGCCGGCCGGCCATCATCGCGCAGCGCGTCGAGAAGTTCGGCCTGCGCCTCTCGGAAGGGCGCGACTACGACGTCGTCAACACCGACTTCGACGAGCGCTACCGCGACTTCTGGCAGACCTACCACCGCATGACCGAGCGCAAGGGCATCACCATGCAGGTGGCCAAGATCGAGATGCGCCGGCGCCTGACGCTGATCGGCGCCATGATGCTGCACAAGGGCGAGGTGGACGGCCTGATCTGCGGCACCTGGGGCACCACCGCCAACCACCTGCACTACATCGACCAGGTGATCGGCAAGCGCCCCGGCGGCAGCGCCAGCACCCCGCAGGACGTGCCCATCTACGCCTGCATGAACGGCCTGATGCTGCCCGAGCGCCAGGTCTTCCTGGTCGACACCCACGTCAACTACGACCCGACCCCCGAGGAACTGGCCGAGATCACCACCATGGCGGCCGAGGAGATGATGCGCTTCGGCCTCAAGCCCAAGGCGGCGCTGCTGTCGCACTCCAACTTCGGCACCAGCGAGCACCCCAGCGCGCTGAAGATGCGGCGCACGCTGGAGTTGCTGCGTGTCCAGTCGCCCTGGCTGGAGGTGGACGGCGAAATGCACGGCGACGTGGCCCTCGACGGCCGCCAGCGCATGGCCGTCATGCCCCACAGCGCCCTGGCAGGAGACGCCAACCTGCTGGTGTTCCCGAACATCGACGCCGCCAACATCGCCTACAACCTGCTGAAGACGGCGGCGGGCGGCAACATCGCCATCGGGCCGGTGCTGCTCGGTGCGGCCAAACCTGTGCACATTCTCACGGCCAGCGCCACTGTGAGGCGCATCGTGAACATGGCTGCCCTCACGGTGGCCGACGCCAACGCCGACCGCTGAAGGCTTACACCGACAGCGTGCGCTAACTTATCTGCACAGCAGCACCCCCTGGCACCTGCCCAATCCTTGGGCAGGCGCTTGCTTTTTGGGCAGGGCTGATGCACACTGGCGGGCTTGAGTTTGCGGGTTAACCCGTAAGTCAAAGCCCGCATCTTCAGCCTTTCGCGCCTTGATGGCAGCAACCATGGCGGCAGCCGCCCCGCGTTCTTTTTCGGCATCCAAGTTAGCGCTTACTGGCGTTTTCGTGGCGACCGTCTGGGCGGGGATGGCAGGTGGCCTGGACGCCTCGGCGCGGGAGACGGCAGGTGGTGGCGTGGAAGCGGCGGCCGAAAACCGGGCGCGTTCGATCACGCTGGCGGAGTTGCCCGAGCAGGGCAGGCAGACCTACCGGACCATCCTCGCCGGCGGCCCGTTCCGCCACGACAAGGACGGCACGGTGTTCGGCAACCGCGAGCGGCTGCTCCCCAGGGAGCGGCGCGGCCACTACCGCGAGTACACGGTCCCCACGCCCGGGGTTCGCCATCGCGGCGCCCGTCGCATCGTCTGCGGCGGCCGTCCGACGCAGCCCGAGGCCTGCTGGTACACCGCGGACCACTATGCGAGTTTCAGGAAGATCGTTCCATGAGGCACGGTCTTCGTCGGCAGGGGTGACGCACCGACGCGTCCGGGAGATTTTTCGTTGATCACCATGGAAACCAAGACGGAGATGAATCAGCAGCCCCTTCGGGGCGTGCGGCCGAACATCGTGCAGTCGATCCGCGCCTTTCGCGTGAGCGACCTGCAGGAGGCCGCGCAGGCGGCTGGCCAGCACTTCCTGTACGCCAACCTGGCCAATGCGCAGAGCAAGCAGGACGTGCTCGACCTGATCGCGCAGCAGTTCATGTTCCCGGCCCACTTCGGCAAGAACTTCGACGCGCTGTACGACTGCATGACCGACCCGCTGCACAAGTCGGGCCCGCAGCCGGGCTTCGTGGTGGTGCTGGAGCAGATCCCGGCCACGGCCAAGTTCGACAAGGAAGCGCGCGAACAGTTGCTGGACATCTTCCGGGATGCGGCGGACTACTGGGGGGACCGCAAGGTACCCTTCCGATGCTTCTATTCTTTTCTGTAGCCCGTTCCGCACAAGCAGGCCAAGCGGAACGGGCGAACGAGGCCCAGGTGGCAGGCGCGCAGGGCGCCGCCGTGAACGGCATCCCTCTGGAGGCGGACCCCGCCGCGGAGAAGATGCCCACCGACAAGCTGGTGGACGTGTCGCCGCTGGCGCTGCGCATGAGCAGCCCCTTCAACAGCAGCTA
>NZ_JBIQNC010000214.1:0-7856 GCF_044462705.1 Xenophilus sp. | reverse complement strand
GGCCCGGTGCAGCGCCTGGAGCACAACGCCGACCTCGGTGGCGGCGCCCCGCCCGCGCTGCCCGATCCGGCGCGGCATGCCGGCACGCCGGTGGGCGAACGCCTGGCCGAGGTGCTCGCCGCCACCGGCGGCGCGCCGCTGATGCAGACCTACGCCACCGACGTGCGCCGCCTCACGCGCGTCGTGCGCCACGCCGGCGCCACGGTGGAGCTGGCGCTGGACACCGGCCGCATCGCCGCGCCCGACCCGGCCGGCGGCCCGCCGCGCACGGCGCCGGTCTGCGAACTGGAGCTGGAACTGCTGCGCGGCCCGGTGAGCGCGCTGGCGGCGCTGGCCGCGCAGTGGGCGCAGCGCCACGGCCTGTGGCTGAGCACCGTCTCCAAGGCCGAGCGCGGCGAGCGGCTGATGCGCGGCGATCCGCCCGCGGTGCCGGTCAAGGCCGCGCCGCCGGACTTCGCGCCCTTCGCCGCGCAGGCGGGCGAAGCCCCCGACGGCCCCGCCGTGCAGCGCGCCGTCGTCGCCGCCTGCCTGGCGCAGATCCTGCCCAACGCCACCGAGGTGGCCGAAGGCAGCGAGGACGCGGAGGTGGTGCACCAGTTGCGCATCGGCATCCGCCGCCTGCGCGTGGCGCTGCGCGAACTGGCGGCGCTGGCGCCCGGCCTCGATCCCGCCTGGGAGGCGCCGCTGGTCGAGACCTTCCGCGCCCTCGGCGCGCAGCGCGACCGCGACCTGGTGCTGGCCGAGGCGCTCGCCGCGCTGCAGGCGGACGGCGCCCCCGCCATCGACCTGCCGCCGCCCGCCGAAGCCCCGGTGCGTGTGGCCGAAGTCGTGCGGGCTCCGGCCCTGCAGGCCGCGCTGGTGGCCCTGGTCGGCCTCGCCGCCTCGCCGGCCGCGGCGGACGCGCAAGGGCAGGCGGCGCTGGACGCCGAGGCGGCCCTGGCGCACCTGCAGCAGCGCCTGCGCCGCCTGCGCCGGCAGGTGCTGCGCGATGGCGCGCGCTTCGAGTCGCTGGACGACGAGGCCCGCCACCGCGTGCGCAAGCGCCTCAAGCGGCTGCGCTACCTGGCCGAATTCACCGCGCCGCTGTTCGGCGCGCGCCGCGCCGGCCGCTTCCTCGATGCGCTGCGCCCCGCGCAGGACGCGCTCGGCGTCTACAACGACGCCGTCGTCGCCCGCGCTCTCTTCGCCGAGGCGGTGCCGCACGATGCGCGCGCCTGGTACGCGCTCGGTTGGCTCGATGCCCGCCGCGATGCGCTGGCCCGCCGCGCGCACCGCGCGCTGGTGCGCATCGCCGACGCGCCGGCCTTCTGGAAGGGCCGCGGCTGACCCGCGTTCCTCATCCGTCCAGGCCCAGCGCCCGGCGCAGCAGCGCCAGCCGCGGATTGAGCGGCGACGCGCGGTAGACCAGCGCCACCGGCCCGGGCGGGATCGGCGGGTGGACCCGCACCCGCCGCACGCGCTGCGCGTCCGGCGCGCCGCGCAGCGTCGCCGCAGGCACCGCGCTCAGGCCGATCCCCTGCGCCACCAGCCGCACGTTGCTCATCGGGCTGGTCGACTCCACCACCGGCTGCGGCGCCGCCAGCCCCTCGCGGTGGAACACGCCCTCCATCATCCGCCGCACCATCGAGCTGCGGGCCGGCATCACCCAGGGCTCGCCGGCCAGGCGCGGCCACGTGATGCGGCGCGCGCGGGCCGCCGGGTGGTCTGCCGGCGCGATGACGGCGAAGTCTGCGTCGAACAGCCGCTCGAAACGCAGCGGCTGGCCGGCCGCTTCCGGCATCTCGGCGGGGTAGGTCGTCACCAGCGCGTCCAGCCGGCCGTCCAGCAGGGCCGTCACCAGCAGCGGCACGCGCTCCTCCATCAACTGCGCGCGCACCGTCTGCCCGTCGCCCACCAGCCGGGCCAGCACCTCGGGCAGGACGCCCTGCGCCACGAAGGGCGGCGCGCCCACCCGCACCAGCGTGATCGCCGGCTCCGCCCAGGTCTCCGCGCCCACATGGGCCAGCTCCTCCAGCAGCAGCGCCGCGCCGCGGATCGCGATCTCGCCGCGCGGCGTGGGCGACAGGCCGCGCGGGCCGCGGGTGAACAGGCGCGCGCCGAAGGCCGCCTCCACCTCGCCCAGCGCTTTCGACAGCGCGGGCTGCGTCAGGCTCAGCTCCGCGGCGGCCGCGCGCAGGCTGCCGCCGCGCTGCAGCGCCACCAGCAGCTGCAGGTGGCGGAAGCGCAGCCGGGCCACCAGGCGCCGGGGATCGAAGCCGGAAGCCCTCGGGTCGGTCGGCATCGGGTATCTCCAGAAGTTTTCACCTGATCAAAACATATCACTATCGGATATCGCACGAGCTTCCTAAGCTGGCGGCACCACAACGAAGGAGACAAGCCGATGGACCGCAGGACCTTCTGCACGGCGGCGTCCGCCGCCTGGCTGCTGCCGCTGGCCGCGCGCGCTGCCGAGCCCTATCCCTCGCGCCCGGTGCGCGTCATCTCGCCCTACGCGGCCGGCGGCGGCCCCGACGTGCAGCTGCGCCAGGCCGGCCCGGCGCTGGGCGAGGCGCTGGGCCAGCCGGTGGTGATCGAGAACAAGGTCGGCGCCGCCGGCGTGCTGGCCGCGCAGTACGTGGCCCAGCAGCCGCCCGACGGCTACACGCTGCTCATGGGTTCGAACACCCACCTGATCCAGAAGGCGCTGCAGCCCGACCTGAAGTTCGACCCGGTCGCCGACTTCAAGCCGGTGGCGAACCTCGCCTCCTCGCCCACCGTGCTGGTCGTGCGCGCCGACGCGCCGTGGAAGACGCTGGACGAGCTGATCGCCGATGCGAAGGCGAAGCCGGGGCAGATGAACTACGGCTCCGGCGGCATCGGCACCTCGGCCCACCTGGCGGGGGCCACGCTGGCCTCGCTGGCGGGGCTGACGGTCACGCACATCCCGCTGAAGGGCTCGGTCGAGATCGCCGCCTCGCTGCTGCGCGGCGACACGCAGTTCGCCTTTCCCGTCGCGGGCACCGGCGTGCCGCAGGTCAAGGCCGGCAAGCTGCGCGCGCTGGCGGTGACGAGCCGGCGCCGGCTGCCGCTGCTGCCCGATGTGCCGACGCTGCACGAGCGCCTGGACAACGAGCTGGCCGTGCAGGAGTCGTGGTTCGGCATGTGGGCGCCGGCGAAGACGCCCGACGCCATCGCCGCCACGCTCTACGCCGCCATGGCGAAGACGGTGCGCTCGCCCGCCGTGCAGGCGGCCTTCGAGGCGGCCGGCAACGAGGCGGGTCTGCTGGGCGATTCGCCCCAGGCCTTCGCCGCCTTCGTGCGCAGCGAGAACCGCAAGTGGGCCGAGATCGTCCGGCTGGGCGGTGTCACCGTGAACAGCTGAATCCCGCAGCAAGGAAAAAGGAAAGCGTCCATGGCCAAGCCACTGGAAGGCGTGCGCGTCATCGACATGTCGCACGTGATCGCGGGGCCGATGGCCTCGATGTACCTGGCGCAGATGGGCGCGGAGGTGATCAAGGTCGAGCCGCCGCAGGGCGAGGTGATGCGCGCCAGCCGCACGCCGCACGATGACGGCTGCGGCGACACGCCCGCCGGCTTCGCCGCGCTCAACGCCGGCAAGCGCTCGCTGGTGGCCGACATCCGCACGCCCGAGGGCGCGGCGCTGGTGCGCGCGCTGGCGCGGGACGCCGACGTGTTCATCGAGAACTTCCGCCCCGGCGTGGTGGCGAAGTACGGGCTGGACTACGAGAGCATCCGCGCGCTGCGGCCCGACATCGTCTACTGCTCGATCTCCGGCTACGGCCAGGAGGGCGCGTGGTCCGGCCGCGGCGCCTACGACCACGTCATCCAGGCCCTGACCGGCATGATGATGATGTCGGGCGACAGCGAGGACGCACCGCCGCAGAAGGTCGGCTTCCCGGCCATCGACGTGGCTGTCGGCATGCTCGGCGCGCTGTCGATCACCGCCGCGCTGCACCGCCGCGAGCGCGAGACGGGCGAGGCGCGCGGCCAGTACATCGACGCCTCGATGGTGCAGGCCTCGCTGATGCTGATGTACCCCAACGCCAGCAGCTACCTCACGCACGGCATCGCGCCGCGCCGCGCCGGCAACCGCGGCTACACCGGCAGCCCCACCGCCGACACGTACCGCTGCGCCGACGGCTGGCTCGCCACCGCGGCCAACACGCCGGCGCAGTTCCGCAGGCTGGCCGCCGTGCTCGGCATGGAGGCGCTGTGCGAGGACGCCGCGGCGCTGGACCTGGAGAGCTTCAACGCGCCGGGCGGCGGCTTCGTCGTGGCGCGCGACCTGCCGCGGCTGCAGCAGCTCTTCCGCGACGCATTCGCGCAGCGCTCGGCGGCGGACATGGAGGCGCGGCTCAACGCCGCCGGCGTGCCCGCGGCGCGCGTGCGGCGGCTGGGGGAGTTCCTCGACGAGGCGACGGCCGGCGAGGGCGCCGCGCTCGCGCCGGCCGTCTTCGCCCAGGGCGATGCGCAGGTGCGCACGCCGGGCCTGGGCTTCCGCTTCCGCCACGACGGCGGGCCCTCGCCGCGCGGTGCCCCGGCGCTGGGCGCCGACACGGCCGCGCTGCAGCGGCAGGTGCAGGATGCAGCGTCCGCCGCGCTGTGCGATGCTGCCGGCCTGCGTTGACTGCCGAACCGACGAAAGGACACCCATGTTCCAGGCCCTCCTGCTCACCCAGTCCGACGACCGCGCCACCCACGCCGCCGTGCAGCCGCTCGACGAGGCGCAGCTGCCCGAGGGCGAGGTGCGCGTCGCGGTGGCCCACTCCACCGTCAACTACAAGGACGCGCTGGCCATCACCGGCAAGTCGCCGGTGGTGCGCAGCTTCCCGATGGTGCCCGGCATCGACTTCGCCGGCAGCGTGGTCGAGAGCGCCGACGCGCGCTTCAAGCCGGGCGACGCCGTGCTGCTCAACGGCTGGGGCGTGGGCGAGGTGCACTGGGGCGGCCTGGCGCAGCAGGCGCGCGTGAAGGCCGACTGGCTGGTGCCGCTGCCGGCCGCCTTCACCACGCACGACGCCATGGCCATCGGCACGGCCGGCTACACCGCCATGCTGTGCGTGATGGCGCTGCAGGACCGCGGTGTGACGCCCGATGCCGGCGCGGTGCTGGTGACGGGCGCCAACGGCGGCGTCGGCAGCATCGCCATCGCGCTGCTGTCGCGCCTGGGCTTCGAGGTGCACGCCTCCACCGGCCGTGCGAACGAGGCCGCGCACCTGAAGGCGCTGGGCGCGGCCGAGGTGATCGACCGCGCCACCCTCTCGGCGCCGGGCAAGCCGCTGCAGAAGGAACGCTGGGCCGCCGCCGTGGACAGCGTCGGCAGCCACACCCTGGCCAACGTCTGCGCCAGCCTGAAGTACGGCGGCACCGTGGCCGCCTGCGGCCTGGCGCAGGGCATGGACCTCCCCGCCACCGTCGCGCCCTTCATCCTGCGCGGCGTCACGCTGGCAGGCGTGGACAGCGTCTACGCCCCGCAGGCCCGCCGCGTCAGCGCCTGGGACCGCCTGGCGCGCGAACTGCCGCGCGAGG
The DNA here is from genome assembly GCF_044462705.1 of Xenophilus sp. Lineage (NCBI taxonomy): Bacteria > Pseudomonadati > Pseudomonadota > Betaproteobacteria > Burkholderiales > Comamonadaceae > Xenophilus > Xenophilus sp. The sequence continues at coordinate 2,327 of NZ_JBIQNC010000214.1, read as the reverse complement.
TGCTGGCGGCCAACACCGGGACCATCGGCCTGGCCGATGCGGTCGGCCTCGCGCCGCGCCTGCTGGCCGGGCAGGTGCGCGGGCGGGTGGTGGTGGACGTGGCGGCCTGAGCCCCCGCCCGGCCGTCCCGAAGGGGGCTCGCACCGCAGTGCGAAGCACGGAGGTTATCCAATGAGCGCTGCCGGGCTCAGCGCGCGTCGTTCGTCACGCTCGCCGGCTGCGGCAGCAGGCGGAAGGCCAGCGCGCCGGCCACCAGCATCGCGGCGATGCTGCCGAACACGGCGGAGAAGGGCTCGACGCCGTGCGCCTGCGCCGCCGAGGCGATGGCGCCGGTGAGCCACTGCATCAGCGCCACGCCCATGAACATCGCCATCGTGAACAGCGCCATCGCGCGGCCGGTGACGGCCGGGGCGTAGGCGTTCTTCACGTCCGGGTACTGCAGCACCATGTAGCCCGACAGCAGGCCGAAGGCCAGCACCAGCGCCACGTCCACCGCCGGCCGCGTGACCAGCGCCAGCGCCGCGAGCAGCACGGCCCCGACGATCGACAGCCAGAACAGCCAGCGGCGGCGCGGGCGCGGCCCCGGGTCGAGCCGGCCGAACAGCGGCGGGCCGATCAGCGAGACCACCGACAGCACGATCGCCAGGTTGCCCGCGGCCACCAGGCTCCAGCCGTGGCGCTGCATCATCAGCGGGCCCAGCCACAGCCCGCGCAGCGCGACGAAGGAGGCATACGTCACCAGCGAGAACAGCACGATGCCCAGCGTGTGCGGCAGCCTGAACAGCTGGCCGAAGGTGCGCACCGCCTGGCCCAGCGATTCGCGCGGCGCGCCGGGCGCGGCCGCGGGCATCGGCTCGTGCACCCACAGCGCGATCGCCACCCACGACAGCACCGCCGCGAGCCCCAGCACCCAGAAGCCCATGCGCCACGAGCTGGCCTCGATCAGCCAGGCCAGCGGCGTGCCCGTGACCAGCATGCCCACGCTGCCCACCGCGAGGATGGTGCCGGAGACCGCCGCGAAGCGCTCCGCCGGGAAGTGCCGCGCGATGTACACCGTGCACACCAGGAAGGCCGGCGCGCAACCCACACCGATCAGCACCTGCCCCGCCACCAGCAGCGGGAAGCTGGTCGCCAGCGCCGAAACCGCCGCGCCCAGCACCATCAGCGGTGAAGCGAACAGCACCGTGCGCCGCAGGCCGTGCAGGTCGATGCCGATGCCCATGAAGAGCTGCAGCGCGCCGAAGGCGAAGTGGAAGGCGCCGGCGAACAGGCCCAGCTGCTGCGGCGAAAGGTGGAACTCCCCCTGCAGCGGCGCGGCCATGATGGCGGCCACCGTGCGGAAGGCCTGGCTCAGCGCGAAGCCGGTGGTCAGCAACAAGAGGGAGGCCCAGGGGCCGAGGGCGCGCGCGGTGCGGTGGTCGGATGTTGGGGAGGAAGCGGCGCCGGCGGGGTCGGCGCGCGTGGAATCGGCGCGAAAGCTCATGGGTCGGCGGGGGTGTCTCGGCGCAGAGCCTAACCGCCCACGCGAAAAGCTGCTCGTCGCGCGCGGGACGCTCTGCCTCAGCGCGCCGCCCGGCGCGGCGGCGGCTCCAGCGCCAGCAGTTCGGCCGGCAGCGCGTCGTTCCATACCTCGCGGAAGTAGGCGCGGTCGGCGGCGGGCAGGGCGGGCAGCTCGCCGCGCAGGGCGGCCAGCGCCGCCGCGGCCTCGCGCAGGTCGCCGCCGTGCGCCGCGTGCCAGGCCAGCTCGAACAGCAGGCTGGCGCGCTGCAGGCCCGGGTAGCGGCGCCGGCCGCTGGCGTGCTCCTCCAGCCGCTGGCGCGCCACCGCCACCCAGTCGGCAGGCCACTGCGCGGGCGCGAAGCCGTCGGCCAGCGGCCCTGCCAGCGCCGCCGCCTGCGCCATGCGCAGCGGCCGCAGGGCGCGGAAGTCCGCCAGCGGCAGGCGTGGCGCCGCGGTGCAGCCGCCGCGGGCGATGCGCAGCAGGTAGATCGCGTTCCAGGCCGAGCGGCCCTGCACCTCGGCCTGGCGGCACAGCCACTCGCTGAAGGCGATCCACTGCACCGCGCGGCGCAGCGCCTCGCTCTCGCGGCGCGTGCCATCCACCGCGAGGCCGACGCGGTCGAACAGCCACAGCGCCATGCCCATGTTGGCCGCCACGTGCTGCGCGGCGTCGAAGGCGTGCGACTCGAAGGCCGCGGCCAGCGCGCGGTCGAAGTGGCGCAGCGCCTCCTCGGCCTGCGCGGCGGCGGCGTCGCGGCGCGCGGCGTCCGCGGCCATCGCCAGCGCCTGCGAGCGGCAGGCCAGCGCCCACAGGTTGTGCCACTCGA